>JANMFO010000064.1:0-11509 GCA_031374245.1 Chitinophagaceae bacterium
TACCCCTTTGTAATTCTCCATCAAACCAGAAGTTACTTTTTCATCGTACTGTTCAATTTTTTTATATGCCATACAAACTATATTAAAATTTAGTCAACAGGATATTCTACAAAATTTCTAGGTGTTTCATACAACCGTACCTGCATATCCAGTTTTTCATCAATATGCGGTCGCAGCAATTTATATATAACTACAGCAATATTTTCAGCTGTTGGGTTCAGGTGTTTAAACTCTGGCACATCAAGGTTCAGGTTTTTATGATCAAATTTTTCATGTACTTCTTTTTTTATCAACTCACTCAGCACCTTCATGTCCATCACATATCCTGTTTCCTTATCGGGCTTGCCTACCACTTTTACAATCAGGTCATAATTATGGCCATGATAGTTAGGCAAAGCACATTTTCCAAATACCTTATCATTAGTTGCATCATCCCAATCCGGGTTAAACAACCGATGCGCAGCGTTAAAACTTTCCTTTCTGAATACTGCTACTTTTTTACTCATCTTACAATTTATGAAATATTAATCCCTCTATTGCAAAAATTATAACAAAAGAAGAATAAAATGGTTTACCCTAATTATTTTTCCCCGTAATACTCTACGTAAATCTTTGCTGTTTCTATCAGTTTAAGGCAATGCAACCGGATAGTGCCCGGAAGATTAGGCTCCAGTTCATTCCAAATACCAATCACCAGGTTTTCAATAGAACACAACTTCCCCTTCATGAAATCAACATCTATGTTCAGATTGCGGTGATCCAGCTTTTCCACTACTTTTTCCTGGATAATTGCCCCCAGTTTTTTGGCATCATAAATAAACCCGGTATCGGGATCAGGCTGTCCTTTAATGGTAACAAACAACTCAAAATTGTGACCATGCCAGTTTTCGTTGGCACATTTGCCAAACACTTCATTGTTTTTCTCCTTACTCCAATTGGGGTTATAGAGCTTGTGAGCAGCGTTAAAATGCTCTATTCTTGTTAAGTAAACCATGCTTTACTTTTTTAGTTCCTTCACAGCAGTTTGGGCGGAAGGAATTGTGAGGCGCAAAGGTAAGAGAAATCAAAGTTCCGAAAGGCTTGAAAAAGAAGAAGTTTAGGCTACCTTGCAAGCTCAGTTTTTATTTAATAACCTGTTTGTTATGAATTGTTTAGTAGTTACCGCTACTGTTATAGAGATTATGCCTTTCTTAGAACAATACCGGGCAAAAAAGGCCATGCCTGCTGATATTCAAATAGATGTATTGGTAACCGGCATCGGATTGACTGCTACTACTTATTCATTAACCAGGCAACTGCAAATTAAACGCCCCGATATAATAATACAAGCTGGCGTTGGGGGTTGCTTTGATACAGCAATTCCTCTTGGTTCTGTACTTGCCATCAAACAGGAAACTATTGCTGATTTGGGTGTAACAGAACATGGTCAATTAAAAACACTGTTTGATTTAAAACTGGTAGCAAAAAATCAATATCCTTTTTCAAAAGGATGGCTGGTAAATAAAAGTGAAGCATTAAAGAAAGTGAAGCTAAAAAAAGTGAGAGGTGTTTCTGTGAATGAAATTACCACTTCAAAACAAAAAGTGAAATTATACAGAGAAACATTTAATCCTGTTGTGGAATCTATGGAAGGTGCTGCTCTGCATTATGTATGCTTGATGGAAAAAATCCCTTTTCTGCAAATAAGAAGTGTTTCCAACTATATTGGAGAAAGGCACAAGAAAAAGTGGAACCTGAAAGAATCTATTATTAACCTGAACAACGAACTTACCAGTTTGTTATATAATTTATGAAATTTACTCTCGGCTTTTCTCCGTGCCCCAACGATACTTTTATTTTTGATGCACTGGTCAATAAAAAAATTGATACGGAAGGCTTCGAGTTTGATGCCGTATTGGCTGATGTGGAAACACTCAATCAATGGGCATTAGAAGGTAAACTGGATATTACCAAACTCAGCTTCCCCGCTTTTTTCAGATCACTACAAAACTATACATTGCTGAATGCAGGAAGCGCAGTTGGCAATGGCGTTGGACCATTGTTAATTACAGACTCGCAACAAGAGTTAACTGATGATGAAATAAACCAGGCTTCTGTTGCCCTTCCCGGCATCCATACTACTGCCAATCTTCTGTTTAGTTATGCCTATCCGGAGGCAACAGATAAAAAGTTCATGATTTTTTCTGCTATTGAAGTCGCTTTGGTAAATAAAGAAGTTGATCTGGGTGTTATTATTCATGAAAACCGTTTTACTTACCAGCAGAAAGGCTTACACAAAGTGAAAGATCTTGGTGAACACTGGGAGGAGAAAATGGAACTACCTGTTCCATTAGGTGGCATTGCAATTAATCAATCCATAAAAAGATCGGCGGCTTTAAAAATAAATGAGCTAGTCCGCAAAAGCCTTGACTATGCTTTTAAAAACTATCCTACTATTCCCGATTATGTAAAACAGCATTCACAGGAAATGAGTGAGGAGGTGATGCGGCAACATATTGATCTGTATGTAAACAATTACACCCTTGATTTAGGCGATGAAGGCAAACTGGCTATTGAAAGTTTACACGAAGTATTTTTAGAAATAAACAATCAGGAAACTGATGATGAAGATGTTTTATTTCTTTAAAGTAATGATATAATTCTCCGGATATTTTTCCATTCATCAAGGAAACTCTTCCATTCATAAATAAGGCTCGTTCCACCTACTTGTTGTGCCTTACTTTACTTCATGATATAAGTTTAGGTTTGCATTAACAATAAAAATCAGACTTTACAGATTGTCTATTCCAATTCTCTTAAAAACCAACAGAAGTATAAACCACTCAACCACTTGCCATGAAAAAAAGTATTATTGCTACTCTTAGTACCATTCTTTTCTTTTTTTCAGCATCTTCACAGAACGACTCAAAAAATACCGGCAAATTAAAAGTCTTTATTGACTGCAGCAGCACCTGGTGTGATATGAGTTTTATCCGGACTGAGATCAACCTCGTTGATTTTATGCTCGACCGCATTGCAGCAGATGTTCATGTTCTGATAACTGAACAGAGTACAGGCAGCGGCGGCAGCAACTACCAACTTATTTTCTTTGGACAAAACCGTTTTAAAAGCCAACAGGATACACTCAATTTCAACACAGATCCCAATATCACAGATTTTGAGGAACGGGATATACTGATTAAATACATGAAATTGGGGCTTGCTCCTTATGTTGCCAAGACTGACGCTGCTAAAGATGTCGTTATCAGTTTTAAAAGAACAGAGACTGAAGCTAATAAAAAAGATTCGGCAACAAAACCCACCAAAGATCCATGGAATTATTGGGTATTCAGAATTGGTACCAACGGAAACATAAATGCCGATGAAGTATACAAAAGCTCCCGGTTCAGTGGTAATTTTTCAGCCAACAGGACTACAGAGGAATTAAAATTGAGTTTTAGCGTTAATGCCGGTAAAAATAAATCAGCATTTGAATATGAAACAGTGAATGGGATAGAAAAATTTACTGTTGCTAACCATGACCTTGGGTTTTATCATTCCCTTGTAAAAAGTATTAACAGTCACTGGAGTGCCGGGTATGAAGCTAATTTTAATCAAAGCACCTTTTCAAATAATAAAGGCAGGGCTTATATAAAAGCTGCAATTGAGTATAACATTTTCCCTTACAAGGAAGTAAACAACAGGCTTTTTACAATCAGCTACGGAATTAATGTCAGGAATAACCGATACTACGACACAACTATTTATGAAAAATTAAATGAAACACTTATAGGGCATGGCATAGAAACGGCCATGTCATTTAATCAAAAATGGGGATCAACTTCTGTAGGTATCAGTTATCACAACTACCTGCACAATTGGAAATTTTTCAATCTTGGAATCAATGCATACACCAATGTTAGGATTACCGGCGGCCTTTCTTTTTACATATCAGCTTTTGGCGGATTGACAAGAGACCAGATATTCTTACCAAAAGGCGGAGCTACTGAGCAGGAAGTGCTTACAAGGCGCAGGCAACTTGCTTCAGGCTATAGCTATTATACAAGCTTCGGCATTAATTATCGTTTTGGATCCAAGTTGAATAATTTTGTGAATCCAAGATTTGAAGGTGGTAACAACGGTGGAATGTTCTTTTAGTAGTTATAATTTTTTTAGTGCAGTTGCATACACTTCCAAACATCTTTTTCTTGCGGCCTCATGTACAACAATTGGCTTGATGTAAGAAAATTCTTCTAATTCAGGCACCCATTTGCGGATATATTTTAACTGCGGATCAAACTTTTGTGTTTGCAGATACGGATTGAATACCCGAAAATAAGGAGCTGCATCACAACCACTGCCGGCAGCCCATTGCCAGCCCCCGTTATTGGCTGCCAAATCAAAGTCAAGTAATTTTTTAGCAAAGTAGGCTTCGCCCCATCGCCAGTCTATCAGTAAATGTTTTGTAAGAAAGGAAGCCACAATCATTCTTACCCTGTTGTGCATAAATCCTGTTGCATTTAATTCTCTCATTCCTGCATCCACAATCGGGTAGCCGGTTTGGCCATTACACCATGCGTCAAATTCCTTTCCGTTGTTTCTCCATTTTATTTTATCGTAGTCAGGTTTGAAAGCATGGCCAACTACTTTGGGAAAATGCCAGAGTATCATGTGATAAAAATCCCGCCAGATAAGTTCGTTTAAATATGTTTCGTTTAATGCGCCTGCTTCATCTGCCAATATCCTAATACTAATAGTGCCAAAGCGGAGATGCACACTCAATCTTGATGTTCCCTGAATGGAAGGAATATCTCTTTGCTCTTTGTAGTTTCTTATAATCTGCCCCAGCCATTCTTTACCGGGAAATGATTGGCCAGTTGCAGTAATACCCATTTTTTCTAACGAAATAAGTTTTCGTTCGGGTTGTTTATAAAAATTCTTAAAATACTTTTTATTCGAATACGATTTCAAATGAAATTCTGTCAGCACGGCTTTCCATTTTCTTGAATAAGGAGTAAAAATGGTATAGGGCTTGCCATCATCTTTCAGCACTTCATCTTTTTCCAGTATCACCTGATCTTTAAAGGTGTGAAAACTGGCTCCCTGCTTTTTCAACAGTATTTCAACTGCCCCATCCCGTTCTTTGGCATACGGCTCATAATCATGATTGGCAAATACTTTTTCAATAGTATACTCATTCAATAATGCCCGATAGATATCCAACGGCATTCCGTATCTAACGTCTAATGAAGAATTAATTTTTACTAATTGCCGTTGTATATCCTGCAAGGCAAGATGGATAAACTCTACCCTTCTGTCTGTTTTATCTTCCAGTTCATCCAGTATATTTCTATCAAAAATAAAAATGGGGAGAACGGGGTTATCATCTTTCAAAGCATGGAATAATCCGGCATTATCCTGTAAGCGAAGATCACGGCGGAACCAGAATATATTAACTGTAGGTTTCATGCCCCTGGCCCCTAAAGGGGTATTTAAAAGTTAATGAATAATCAGTGAAACAATTTTTAGGACAAAATTGTTTTGATAAACCTGTTGTAAATCTGAGCAGCATTGTTATTTGTATACATTGTGTCCCTGAATTGCTTCACCCAGCGAATACCATTGATTGCATTTGTTAAAAAAATTTCATCGGCAGTTTTAAGAATGCTTACTGTAAGTGCCTCTTCCCGCAACTCGTAACCTGAAGCTTGCAGCTTTTCTATCAAATGCCGTCTCATCACCCCACTTACACAACCTTCCTCCAATCCGGGTGTAAGGATAATTTGATTTTTAATGATAAATAAGTTTGCAATTGTTGAATCTGCAATACCACCGGAATTGTTTAATACCAGGCAATCATTCAACTTATTCTCCCGGGCATACTGAGCCGCCATAGAGTAAGGAAGGAAGTTAGCAGACTTCAGGTTAGAAAATTTATCACAGCTCTTTTCTGCATCCGGGTAAACATCAATCACTAATCCATTCTCATTTAGTTTAGTCGCTGATTCATTCAACGGCCAGCACTCAATAATATATTGTAGTGTTTTGTCTTCATCATACAAACCACCATTACCCCGAAAAACGGACAATCTGACTCTTGCCAGTTTTTCACATTCATTTTTCCGGCACAGATGCATTATCTCATGTTGCAGTTTTTCAACTGTAAATAGTTTAGGAATTTCAAATTTGAGTAATGATAGACCGGAAAACAACCTTTCAAAGTGAAACTGGTTCAATGCTATATTCCCGTTTACTACTTTCATGGTTTCAAACAATCCATCACCATATCTGTAACCCCTGTTAGATGCCATAAGTATAGGTTCATTACCTGAAACCACCTTTCCATTGAAACAAATACTGTTCATGGTGCCAAAGTAAAATAAAAAAGCCATCCACCAATTGGTGGACGGCTAAATATGCTTGCCATGAAAAATTATGCTTGTTCTACCAACCCGGCTTTTACTGCATACATTACCAGGCCAGCCATTGATTTGGTACCTGTTTTTGTTTTCAGTTTATCACGGATAGCCTCGACAGTACGTGGGCTAAGATCAACCATGTCTGCAATTTCCTTAGTGCTTTTCTCATCGCACATCAGTTTCAAGATGGTGATTTCTTTATCAGTTAACTGTACGTCCTGCGGCATAGATGATTCGGATGTACGCTTGGTACGTAAACCACTCAGCAATGCCTTATTTGTAAGTTCATTAAAGAAAAAGTCTTGCTCATATACAGCACGGATGGCTTCATAGATCATTTCTGAACCTGATTCTTTTGTCAGGTACGAGTTAGCACCTATCTCCATCATTTTCGAAATAACCGAATGGTCATTATGCATAGACAACATAATTACCTTCACATTCGGATAAAGTTTCTTTATCTCGGGTAGCGTAGTTAATCCATCCATAATAGGCATCTGAATGTCAAGTAAAACTACATCAGGTTGAATGTGACGTAACAGGTTCAGCAGCTGCATTCCATTTTCTGCTTCAGCCACCATCTGTATGTCTTTACGGCTTTGAAGGGATGTTTTAACGCCAGTGCGGAATAAAGTGTGATCATCAGCGATGGCTACTTTAATTACTACGTTCGATTCGGGATTTTTCATGAATTGGATTATTAGTAAAAAAATTATTGGATATGTATTTGTTCTGAGTGCAAGTTGGAGAAATCCTGCAACATATACCATAGGAAAAGTACTTGATTTCGCATTTGTGGAAACTACCAGTGTTTTATACTAAAAACGAAGTACTACGAGAGCTTTTTGTAAACTTTACGATTGCTTGCGTAATTACCGATGATTGTAAATAGGGCAGTTATGCTATTGTTAACATACCAATGTGCATATACTTTTGTTTCAGAAAGTTGATTGAATCGGATGAATCGTTTTCCTCATCCAACGTCCAAATACCGTCCAGAAAATTATTTCCAATTCCTTTGTAAGAACCAGACGACACTCACCGGCCAATCAACTTTCTACTTTTAAATTTTAAGTCTCGTTTTTAGATATCCGATACCTGTTGAAAAGAAAACCAAAAAGCTGTTAACCCTATCCTGAGAAAAATATTTAAGCTTTTTCTTTTCATAACAGTAACATTCCAAACCCCGGTCCTCATAACGCCGGGGTTTAACTTTTTTAAGACTCAAATTTTTCAGATTTTTTCAGCCACCAGGTAAGCCCTTGGCTCTCCTACAGTAAATTTCTTTCTGCCGGGGATACTGTATACCGCCTTTAAGGCAAAGCCGGCTTTATTAAGCATAATCTCCATTTCATTGATAGAGTAGATGTAATCAATGCCTTTTTTCACTTCAGTACTTCCATCCGGAGTTATAACAGTGCTTTCTGTTTCAATTCTTGTCGGTTGAAAAAGGAACTTACTATCGGTAAGGAATTTTAAATCTCCAATCTGGCCCCATGCCTTTTTTCCAGGCTCCTTCATAACAATCTCAGCGATCGACCAGCTATTAATTAATAAGTGCCCATCTTTTTTTAAATGGTCAGAAATATTAGAAAGTAGTTTGGTAACATCAGCTGCGTTAAAAAACTGCAAACTATTTCCCATACAGATTGCAAGGTCAAAAACATCAGCAACCTTATAATCTATAACCGCAGCTTTTACTGCTTTTACAGGAAGATTTTCCTTTGCTGCTGTTTGCTGTATCTCATCAATATAATCTCCCAAATTATCAACCGCTGTTACGGCTATCCCTTTTCTCGCAAGTGCAAGTGCATGGCGGCCATAACCACACATCAGATCCAATACCTTGCTCCCGGCCTGCAGATTAAAATAGGGCAATATGAAATCAATTTCCTTCATCGTCAATTCATCCGGAATAATTGTCTTCCAGATTTCTTTATAAGCCCCATCAAAAAAAGTATCGTTGATATTCTGCATTTTGAATGTTTTGAGAAACATCAATCAGGGTTTTCAAAAGTCCCCCTTGTGGGGTTAGTCCCTGATTCTATCGAAGGGTTAGGGACCCGGCTTCTATTCCAGCAGCTTATTCCGCATCGCATACATCACCAGGCCTGCAATAGTTTTAGCATTTACTTTCTGCTTCATATTCTGCCGGATGGTTTCAATAGTGCGGGGGCTGAGGAATACTTCCTTCGAAATTTCCTCTGTTGTTTTATCCTCAGCTATCAGTTTCAGTATTTTTATTTCCTTCTCCGAAAACTTTACAGGATTAGGATAAAACTGCCGAACTGTTTTTTTATGCTGCAATTTTAATAGCACTGCTTTATTCACCAGTTCATTAAAATAAAAATCGTCGTTCATACAGGTAAGGATGGCCTGGTATATTTCTTCAGGGTCGGTGGTCTTGGTCAGGTAGGCATTGGCGCCCATCTCCATCATTTTGGTAATCATTTCCTGATCATCATACATAGTAAGTACAATAATCTTTAGTGCTTCATATTCTTTACGTATGATGCTTATTGCATTGATACCATCTATTTCCGGCATACGGATATCCATCAGAATTACATCAGGCAGCTTTAACTCCAGCTTATGCATCAGATCTTTTCCATCTACAGCTTCCCATATAATTTTCAGGTATTCTTTTTCTTTAAGGGCCATCCGGATACCATCACGAAATATCTGGTGGTCATCGGCTATCGCTACTTTAATAATTTGAGACATGAAATACGGGTTTTATATAATTGTGTTAAATGGGTAATGAATCTGCGTAAAAATACTCATTTTTAATTACCAATGTCTAAGTGATTTAAAGTATCCACAAGGTTGAATATGTAATTGAATTTTGACTAGTATTCTCAGTTTTCATTCAAAATCAGTCCGAATCGGGCTTTTACTACTCACATTTGGTATATTTTCATTTGCTATTCGAAATGTTACGACTGAAATAGTAAAACCTGAATTCTTTAAAATACGGAGTAATGCTATTGTACACCTGCCGGCGTCAATATATTTTTGCTTCAGTTGATTGGCGGAGGATCAGCCCCTCAAAACCGTCCAATGTCCTTGAAACCGTCCTGAATATGATTTCCAAATCCATTGAAAAACATAAGCGAAATCCAATGTCAATCAACTTCTTTTCGTTTTTATTTTTTTAAAATGAATTTTAAAATTCATTCAAAATTCGACCCTCATTCTTCCCCTGACATCCCATTCCGGGATTCATTTATTATCCACAGCTGTTGATAACCATCTCTTTTAACGTGAAAATTCATGGTAAGACTACTATTTTTACTATCGTAAATATACGGTATTTACTAGGAATTATTACTTATTTTTTTGTAGTAAAGTTACCTGTTTAATCTCCTGAAATCGTTTACCCTACTGTATTTCAGGCATTTTTAAGGGTAACTACTTGCTCTGATATCAATTGTAATCCGACGGCAAAAAAACAAATTTTATGTTCGAAATCGATTTTGAAAGGCTTTAAAATGTTACTGTTATGAAAAAGAATGTAAAAAATTGCAGAGTTTGGGACGTTGATGTTACTATTGCTTGGGAAGACTAATCTTACCTAGCAATACGGAAATTTCTCATTCATTAAAAAGTTTTTCTATTTTTGGAGTAAATCCAAAGTTATAGAAAAGCTTTTTTTATATATAGTTGCCTTCTCCTACCTATTACTTCCGCTTGTATTTATTATTTCTAATAATAAAAAGAAAGAGTTTGTCCCTTCTATCATAGCATTTTATGGTATAATCTGCTTTTGTTTTATATTTTTTTATGAATATGTGCCAAAAGGAGAAATAAGAAAATATCTTAAGTCTTCGTACACATTTTTTGAATATGCTGTTTTTGCATGCATCTTTTGGATCAATATAAAACAGATAAAAGTCAAACGTTTAATTATCCTGATTTCTTTATTATTCTTTGTCTTCCAGGCTTTTTATGTTCTTAGTGGTAAAGTTAAAAGGCTTGATACAATACCAGTTGGGATAGAAACAATTTTATTGCTTATTTATATCCTTTATTTTTTCTTCCAGTTTTCTAAAAATCTCGGCACCTCTTATATATATAACCACTATGCATTTTGGATTGCAGTAGGCATATTAATTTATCTGGGAGGGTCTTTCTTCTTTTTTATCCTCATAGAATATCTTACCCCAGAGGAATTAGAGACGTTTGGTAATATGACATACGTTGCCGAAATTATTAAGAATATCCTTTTTGCTACAGGCATATACATCTATTCAAAATATCCTTTTAAAAACAAGCCAGAAAGAAAAGAACCTATTCCATTTTTAGACCATATTTAACCCGCAACCACTAACCCATTATGTTCTTACTACAAGCCACCACCAAATCCGGAGTTTCCTTTGTGCTGTTCTTAGGCACTTTGGGTATGGTAGTGCTTACTGTCAGCCTTATTATATTTATCATTTTTCACCAGCGCAGGGTACTTAGGTTTCAAACTAAGCTACAGCAGATGGAACAGGAGCAGCAAAAAATATTGCTGAATGCATCCATCAAACTACAGGAAGAAGAACGCCAGCGCCTTGCAGCAGACTTGCATGATGATGCAGGGCCATTATTAGCCACTGCCCGCCTCTACCTGAATGAGAATCTGGTAAACCAGGATAAGGCCACCCAGTTACAATCTATCTTCCAGGCCCGCCAGATTATTGATGATACCATCCAGCTGGTTCGTAATATCAGTCATAGCCTGATGCCGCCTACGCTGAAAAACTTTGGTTTGGAATCAGCTGTCAATGATCTCTTTCAAAAAATAAGCGGCTCCGGGGCTATTAATGCAAGCAGTCGTTTTCATGAGTATAAGGAACGCCTTAAAGAAGAAAAAGAACTGGTGATGTTTCGTATCGTTCAGGAGTTGATTAATAATATTCTTAAACACAGTAACTCAAGTTTTATCCATCTTACTCAGAATGTACATGCTGATAAGTTTTATCTCCGCATACATCATGACGGACGTGGCATTGTGCAGGCAGACTTTGATAAGCTGAATAAAAGTAATATTGGCCTTGGGCTCAAGAATATCAGCAGCAGGCTGAGGGTGGTACAGGGCAATATTAATTTCGAAAAAGATATTTCAC
>JANMFO010000070.1:0-5787 GCA_031374245.1 Chitinophagaceae bacterium
TAAAAACCCGGTGTTCACCAAACTGCTCAGCTAATGTAGCGGCTTCACGAAATACGCCGCCCAATCGTTTACCAACATCCTGCCCGTATAAAATCATGTCAGGATTATCTTCCATCAATTCACGGATAGCATATAAGGCAGCATCTACCATCAATACTTTCTCTGCACCAGCAGGATTTCTCTCTCCTTTTTCTTCAGTAATAGGAGTAGCCACAAAAACATGTTGCTCCACGGTAGCAGGGTCAGGTTCAGATGCTGATATCGCTTTTGCAAAATCCGCAGCCACTAATTCGGCTGCTTCTTTTTCTATCTGTACTACCTCTGCTTCGGGTACTCCTCTTTCCAGCAATCGGTTTCTTAATTCTGGTATCGGGTCATTCTTTTCATGCTTGTCCCAATCTACCTGGGTGCGATAAAAATCTCTCCGTACACCACTGGTATGATGACCGAGTAAAGGTGTTTCAGCATGTACCAGGCAAGGCTTCCCTTCTTGTCGAACAAAATCACATACTTCTTTCATCACTTTATACGATGCTTCAAAATCACTTCCATCTACCTGCACCCTGTTCATTCCTTTAAAGCCAGCCACATATTCATATGCATTCATAGATCTTGACTCACCTGCTGATACACTGATGCCCCAGTTATTATCCTGCACTAAATAAATAATGGGTAATTGTTTTAATACAGCAAATTGCATGGCTTCACTTACTTCGCCTTCTGTTACGCTGGCATCACCCATCGAACAAATAACAATTGGCATTTCTCCATTCACTCCTTTCTTTAATTTACCAGAATCTGTTTTTTCCCAGTACCGTATTCCCTGTGCAATACCTGTTGTTGGAATAGCCTGCATACCTGTTGCACTGCTCTGGTGAATGATGGTGGGCATATCATCACTCTTATAATTGGGATGCGAATAATATTCCCGGCCACCGGAAAAAATATCGTCACCTTTTGCCAGTAATTGCAGCATCTGCTGATAAGGTGTAAAACCGATGCCCTGCAACATACTTTCATCCCTGTAATAGGGGCTGACAAAATCTTGTGATTGTAATTGAAAAGCCGTTGCCAGTTGTATCGCTTCATGCCCTCTTGAAGTAGAGTGAACATACTTGCAGATGGAACGGTTGGCCTCATAGGTTTCAGCCATCACTTTTGTCTGGCTCATTAAGCGATAAGCCCGGAGTAGTATGTTAGTATCAATCATGTAATTGCAATCATCCTTCGATATACTCAGGACAGGTAACAAAAGTAAGGGAAAGGATTGCCCTGTAAAAGAAAAGCCATCCGCTTTTAAACGAATGGCTTTCTTACTTGCAGTTAGTATTAGTTGCCCGGCTTTTGTTCTTCCCCGCCGGTAGGTTTTATTTAACTTCTAATGTAAACATGCTATCGTCTTCAATAAAGCCTTCCAGTTCATCCCCTACCACTACTTCACCCACACCAGCCGGAGTACCTGTAAAAATCACATCGCCGATATTGACAGAGAAATAATTAGATATATACGCCACTATCTGGTCAAACGTATGAATCATATTGGCTGAGTTGCTCTGCTGCACCAGCTCTTTATTTTTATACAAACAAAAGTTGATATCGTTTTTGTCTTTAATGTTCGCCATGGGTACCCATTTGCCAATCACCGCTGAATTATCCCATGCTTTTGCTTTCTCCCAGGGCAATCCTTTTGCCTTCAATTCATTTTGTATATCCCTCGCTGTAAAATCTATACCGGCAGTGATGGCATCATAATATTTACTGGCAAATTTTTCCTGCACATATTTACCATTCTTGCAAATACGCAATACCAGTTCACATTCATAATGTAATTCATTGGTGAACTCAGGGTAATAAAACGGTGTATGTGGTTGCAGTAAAGCACTCTTTGGTTTCATGAAGATTACCGGTTCGTCAGGAATCTCATTACCCAATTCTTCAGCATGTGCCACATAGTTACGACCTACACAAAAGATTTTCATAATCAGGAAGTGTTTTTTTTATAAATACATCGGATACATTCCTCATAGGGCTGTTTATCCCATATATTCAAGCTATCAATAAGTCTATTGGATTTTGGTGGAAAAGGAATCTCAGGGCAGCTAAAGTAAGTAATCAATCTGACTTATCATAGAGAAAACTCCTGATTATTTACAAGGTTCATAGCTGCATTAATACCTTGTGCAGCAAAGCATTCAATAGCATCTACAGCCTTTTCTATTTTAAGTTTTACCAGAGGATCTTCTTCTTTTTTCCATTTACCCAACACAAAATCAGACTGGTTACCTTTTGGAAAATCGTTACCAATGCCAAATCTCAATTTGGGGTAATTGCTGGTGCCCAGAATTTCCTGTATGCTTTTCAGTCCGTTATGTCCGGCATCACTTCCACCCGGCCTCACCCGGAGTTTATTTAACGGCAAGGCTATATCGTCTACTATAACAAGTGTATTCTCCAATGCAATTTTTTCTTTATCCATCCAGTACTTTACAGCTTTGCCACTAAGGTTCATAAAAGTGGTGGGGCAAATACAAACAAACGTCTTTCCCTTCCATTTTATCTCTGTCTTATATGCCAGCCGTTCTACGCTAAACGTTGCCTTGTGCTTTTGCACAAAAGCATTCGCCACATCAAAACCGATGTTGTGACGTGTATGAGCATATTCATCACCAATATTTCCCAGGCCAACAACTAAAAATTTCATATTGCTGTTTACTTAACTCAAATATCGGACTTAGCAATTAAAAAACCCGTCCCGATAGTTATCGGGACGGGTTTCACTATTTTTTCTGAAAATTTATTTTTTTGCTTTTGCAGCAGGTGCAGCGGCAGGTGCGGCGGCTACAGTAGGTGCAGCAGCTTTAACTGTTGATGTAGGAGTAGTGGTGGCTTCCTCTTGTTTCAATTGTCTTGTTAATACTACTGAAGCAACTGGAATCCGTGGAGAGTTCATTATTTCATAATGCTCAATTTTCACATCTTCTACTCTGATGTTTCCATTCAATTCAAGGTTGTCAATATTAACCTCAATTTGCTCTTTCAGGTATTTTGGAAGTGTTTTTACTTTCAGTGATTTCATTTTCATGATTAGCTTACCGCCATCTTTTACTCCTTTAGAAGTTCCAACAAACTTCAAAGGAATTTCAGCAACCATTTTTTTATCTTCTACCAGTTCCAGCAAGTCAATATGGATTAATTTGTCGTCCACTTTATCAAACTGCAAGTCTTTCAGAATAGTTCTGTAAGTCTTGTTGTCTAATGTTACTTCTGCAATCTGGAAACTAGGTGTGTAAACAAGAGTTCTTAATGCCGCAGCAGGAGCCTGAAAATTAATCTCCTCTGCACCCCCGTAAATTACACCGGGCACCAGTTCCTGAGAGCGGAGTTGACGGGTGGCTGATTTGCCAAAGCCGGTCCTCAGTTGACCTTCGATTGTAATTGATTTCATTGTATGTATGTTTAAAGTTTAAATGTTTAAGGTCTGAGGTTATGGTTTAACGTCAAACATTAAACTTAAAACCTCAAACTGTTATTTATCTCTGCGCTGCGAATGAATAAAGAGACTTGTTATACTCTTATTTTCATAAGCATTTCTGATGGCTACTGCAAAAAGTTCGGCTACACTTAATATCTTAATCTTCGAACTCTCCTGCCTCACCGGAATCGTATCACACACCACCAATTCTTCCAACACACTATTTTCAATGTTCTCATAAGCCTTACCGCTCAGTACCGGGTGTGTTATCAGTGCTCTTACACTTCTTGCCCCTTTTTCTTTTAAAAGACCTGCACTTTTCGCCAGTGTACCCCCTGTATCACAGATGTCATCAATAATCACCACATTTCTATCTGTCACATCTCCAATAACTACCATGCTTGCAATCTCATTAGCCCTTTTACGGTGCTTATCACAAATTACCATTTCAGCATTAAAATAACTGGCTATTTCCCTGATGCGGTTTGTTGCTCCCACATCGGGGGCGGCAAAGGTAAGGTTTTCCAGCTTCAGATTCTCTATGTAAGGGATAAAAACTGCATGACTGTCAAGATGGTCAACCGGTATATCAAAATAGCCTTGAATTTGAGGAGCATGAAGATCCATGGTAATCACCCTGTCGGCTCCGGCAGCCACTAACATATTGGCTACCAGCTTACTTCCGATGGCCACCCGGGGACGATCTTTTCTATCCTGCCTTGAATAACCATAATATGGGATTACGGCAATTATTTTGTCTGCAGAAGCCCTTCTTGCAGCATCAATCATCAGGAGAAGCTCCATCAGGTTCTCCGCAGGAGAGAAAGTGCTTTGAACAAGGAAAACATAGTCGCCCCGCACACTTTCCAGGAAAATAGGGGAAATTTCTCCATCGCTGAAGCGTTGGATATTGACTTTACCCAATTGGGTACCATATCTTTTGCAGATTTGCTCGGCCAGATGCTGTGAGCCTGTTCCCGAGAAGATTTTAGCAAATTTCATAGCTGAGAGATAAATCCAAAGGGTTTCTTTGGAGCGGCGAAGATATTACTATCACCTCAATCCCTGCTATAGAACTGGTAAAAATATTCAATCAATTCTGCTGGTTTACCGCATAGCTACAGTAGTTGTAGCCGGAGCAGAAATTGCCTGCTTTTCCAGTTGAATTGTTTCCTGAGCACCAATTTTGGATGAACCACCACGAAAACTGTAAAACAGGGACGAGCAGATAAAAATAGAAAATAATAAAGCCACCACATACACAACAGCAAAGAAAAGAATCGGGTGTAATGAACCCATTGAAGTAAAGCTTTTGGTTTTCATAAATACTGAGTTTTTAAGTGTTTTTCAAAAGGGCGGATTTTGATTCTGGCGATTTGAAATCAATACCTGTTAGTGGTATTGATGAGATAAAAATATTTGTTAACCTTGTTGTATGCAAGAGCACAAGTACTCAATTAAACAATGGTCAAAAGACGATAGGCCACGAGAAAAACTACTCGATAAAGGTGCAGAAAACCTCAGCAATTCAGAACTACTGGCCATACTGATACATAATGGCACCCGTGAAAAAACAGCCGTCGATGTAGCCAAAGATGTTTTAAAACTCGGAAAAGACAGTCTTACCGAGCTGGGAAAGTTATCCATAAAAGAGTTGATGAAAATAAAGGGTATTGGCGAAGCCAAAGCCATAACGATTGCAGCTGCCCTGGAACTTGGAAAAAGGCGGCAGGCTGCCACATCCTTATCTAAACACGTTGTTAGCTCCAGTAGCGATATCGCCCATTATTTGAAAGCCAAATTAAAAGACTACCGACACGAAGTTTTTGCAGTAATGTTTTTAAACAGAGCCAACAAAGTCAACCATTTTGAAATTGTCAGCGAAGGAGGTATTACCGGTACTGTTGCCGACCCCCGGGTTATTCTACGTAAAGCATTGGAACAAGATGCAGTAAATATTATACTCTGCCACAACCATCCCTCCGGCAGCCTGAAACCCAGCAAGGCCGATGAACAATTAACGGCTAAAATAAAAGAAGCTGCCCGTTTCCTTGATATCGCCGTTCTTGATCACATTATTGTCAGCGAAGATGGGTATTACAGTTTTGCAGATGAAGGACTGTTGTAGTTCCTTGTTCTTAGTTCATAGTTCGGCTCTCACTATAAAATCATTAAAGATGGCAACGATTAAAAGTTTTGAAGATTTAAAAGTTTGGCAGAAAGCAAGAACTTTATCTCAGCAGGTATTTCAAATTATTGAGCAGAAAAATTTTTCGAGAGATTACAAACTGAAAGACCAGATAAACGGTTCATCA
>JANMFO010000118.1:0-8017 GCA_031374245.1 Chitinophagaceae bacterium
AGACAATGAAGAAAACACCAGCCGTTTTGAGCTTGAACGCAGCACACCCGGTGGCAGTTTTAGTAAAATAACCAGCATTGCTACTACTAATAATACAACCAGAAGCAATTATAGCTTTACTGACAGACAGCCATTGTCTGGAACAAACCTATACCGCCTGAAAATATATGATATTGACGGACAATATAAATATTCCAATATTCTTAAAGTTAGCTTCGGCGGTAAACAAAAATTTGAAGTATTCCCTAACCCCGCAAAAGATGTAATAACAATTAATGGCATCAAGGGTAATGAAATAGTAAAACTGCTGAATACAGAAGGAAAAGAATTAATACAGAAAGTAGCTACCGGTCAGAGCATCACTATGGATATAAGTAAATATCCAACCGGTATTTATATAGTTACTTACTTTGACGGAACGCAGACACTAAGACAAAAAATAGTTAAGCAATAATAGTTAAATACAATTCAAATCGTTAAATAGAAAAAAGAAGGGCAGTTTCACTGCCCTTCTTTTTTCTATTTAATAACGGAATATTTAAAGGCTGGTAAATCTGTATAATCTATGGGCTATCGTATAATCAACACTGTTCCCTTTTTTATACCTGTGCCCTGTTTCAAATCAATCATATAAACATATGCACCGGATGGCTGTGGAATACCATTATATTTCCCGTCCCAGGGCTGGTAGCTGTTTTTAGTTTGATACACTAACTGGCCGTATCGGTTAAAAACAGATAAATCAATATTGGTAAAAGCATTCAATGCAGGAATAGCCCATGTATCATTTTTCCCATCATTATTGGGTGTAAAAGCCGTTGGAATAAAAACATCCTTAAACACAAAAATATGCACACGGTCTGTAGCTGCTTTACAACCAAGATTGGATATTACACTTAATATATAATCAGCATCCGCAGGAGGTGTAACAATTGGCTGTAACGACTGAATGTTGTTAATATTGGTTGCTGGTGACCATGAATAACTGATATCCTGACCGGATACGATTCCGGATAACTGTACCGGGCTTCCCGTTATAATTGTTTTGTCTGGCCCGGCATTAGCAGACGGGCTTTCAATAACATTTACATCAATAACAGCTGTATCAGCACAGCTAAATTGATTAGATACAATTACCATGTATTGTGATGTATCAGAAGGCGACGCAAAAGGATTTGAAATAACATCAGAAGATAACCCTGATGCAGGCAGCCATTTATACCCAATACCCCCACTGGCTGATAGTTGAATGGCAGAACCAGAGCAAATAGCGATAGTTGAAAAAGTAGTAGCTGCAACAGGTTTAGCATTGACATTCACAATAACTGAATCCAGGTGAGTACATCCTGCAGCGTTTGTTACCAGTACATAATATTTACCTGATTGAGCTACCTGGGCATTACTGATGGATACGGCATCGCTGGTGGCCGAAAAACCATTCACTCCTGTCCATTGATATTGCGTGCCCCCTGTAGCCAATAAAGACAATGTAGTTCCTTCACATAATGGTGTATTGCCATTGGCTGTGGTTACAGGATTAGCAACTACTTTTATTGTGAGTACTGCCGAAACCACTCTGCACTTTACAGAACCCAGGTTGCCAGTTTCTGCGGCACTTAACCTGTACATATAATTACCAATAGAAGTATTAGAAAGAAAATTTTTTGTAAATGTTGTTGTCATGGCACCAGAAATATCTGTCCAGTTAATTCCATCTGTACTTTGCTGCCATTGAAAAGATGGATTATTAAACCCGGCTGATACAGCAGTATTAAAAGTAAAAGTCTGAACTGTTCCTTCACAAAGCGATACCGTAGTAGAAGGAAATCCTGAAATAGCCGGTACTAACTGAGGTCCGCAGGGCCGGAATGTAATATCATCTAATGCCAGATCATTCCCGCAACCACCCTGCGAGTTATTAAATATCCGAAGCACAATATCAAACACACCTGGAGGTGTAGTAAAGAAAAAACCGAATTGCTGCCAGGTAGGATTTATTTGCGATGGTATATTGCTGGTATTATAGGTTTGTAATACTGTGCCGTCTGTTTTTTCAATAGTAAAAGTAAGATTGGGCTGGATACCCGAACCACAGGCGGTTGTACGAAGTACATTCATTATCCAGGCTGCAAATTCAAATGTTGTATTGCTGCACAATCCCTTTACAGTATCTATATAAAAAGCACTGGGTTGAAATGATGCATTCACCAGCATAAAATATCCATTGGGATCTCCTGTGTGATCGGAACTGAGACTATGCCAGCTGGAAGAAAAACAATTTGTCGTATTATTTCTAACTGTATAAAATCCATCATTGGGGCAATCGTTGGCAACATACTGATAGGAAGTAGTGGCAGCTGTTAATGAAGACCCGGGATTAGAGCCTGAACCGAATGTTATATTCACAATAGGATCACCCAGGCTACCCTGACAAAGTTGTGCACTTACATTACTGAAGGCAATTAATAATACTGTTAATATTACGGAGATTCGAATGACAAGACCCACAATTAATCTTTAATAAGCCTACAAAATAATCATTTAATGGATGTTCCGGTTGTATCTATAAGAAATATCTTCCCTTACTTAAGAAAAAAACCAATTAACTAAATCCGCTGGTAATTAATAACCCAACAAATCAATCTCATCACTTTTCCTTTGTATCGTTTTTCTCTTTCTTACTTTTCTTTTTATTTTTTCCTAATGAGGTAGCAAACCGTAACCCGCTGAAAAAATAAGTATCTCTTACCTTGGAATTGCCCCTTATAGCTGCATCATTAGGAGTCCATCCTCCTAGACCCCGGAATGACATCTCCGGAGCTTTAGGCCCCCTGGCTGCTAACAATGCTTCTAATGATGGATAAGTTTTACTTATATCGTCCAGGTAATCGGTAAAAAGGAAAGAGTAGCCAAATTCAAAACCAATTTCCCATCTCTTCTTCTTTATTTTCCAGCCAAACCCAAAAGGAACACAAAATTGCGTAAGGGAATATTCTTTTCTTTCCGGATATTCTTTTAACCCCTGACCTTCTGTACTTAATGGATGCAGGTACGTCTTTTTATTATCATTATCATAAGCATAAGGATTAAAATGAAATAAACCGACACCGGTAAAAATATAAGGATAGCTATAATAGATGGCCGGATCAAATAAATTAAATTCAGCACAAAGATTCATCTCTAAAATGTCGCTTTGAAAACTCAGGTTCCGGTTTAACAAATCAACTGATGTATTATGCTTATCATCGCCAGCAACTTTTGCATACACAACACCCAACCGAAAGTTTATAAAGTCTCCTGTATTATATTTAAGTTTAAGACTACCAGCCTGCCTCATTCTATTGAATGATATTTCCCGTTCGGTCAAATCACCATTATAACCGGAAACACCAAGCATTACTTCTGCCTGCCATTCCTGGCTTCTGCAGATGTTAGCCAGGAGCAACAGAAAAAATAAAATAGATTTCATACCACTTAATTTTCGGTTAAGGTTTTATTAGTGGTAATCAAAGGATGGATATCTGCATACAAAATCAGAATACTAAAGTTAAATATTTTTACCAAAATATCCGGGCCCTAAATTTCTCATTCCTTTAAAAAGGGCTGCAATTTGCAGGTACATACATATGACAGGTCATCTTTTCAGGCTTTACTGGTTCATAATGGGCTGGAAACTTTACCTTTATTACAATCATGAGTTTATACACAACAGCGGCCCCTATCACCATTACTTGTCACAAACGCATTACCCCATACCTGGAACAGGAAGTAAAAGACCTTGGATTTGAAATTGAAAACAGTTTTGTAACTGGTGTCCGGTTAAAGGGAACTATTAATGATTGCATTAAACTGAACCTGAATCTACGTTGCGCCAGCCAGGTTTTGTATAGCCTGAAACAATTTATAGCCAGGGATGCTACAGATGTTTATAATAATCTTCTTCCCCATCCATGGGAAGATATTTTACCGGACTCCGGGTATTTTTCTATTACCAGTAATGTAAGTAACGATACCATAAATAACAGCATGTTCGCTAACCTGCGGGTAAAAGATGCTATCATTGACCGGCTGCGGGATAAAAAAGGTATCCGGCCTTCAACAGGTTCTGAATTAATCGGAGCCGTTATCCATTTATTCTGGAAAGAAGACGAAGCAGAAATTTTTATTGATACTTCCGGTGATTCATTGGCCCGTCATGGTTATAGAAAAATACCGGGGCTTGCGCCTATGCTGGAATCATTAGCTGCCGCTACTATTTATGCTACTAAGTGGGACCGACTTTCCCCGTTTGTAAATCCGATGTGTGGTTCCGGTACCGTTGCTATTGAAGCAGCAATGATTGCTACCAACAGGCGACCGGGATTATTCAGAACCAATTATGCTTTTATGCACCTGCAAGGTTTTGATGAAAGTATTTATTTACAGGAAGACGCCTTGCTTGAACAACAGATTGTTGAAGTACCGGGGCTTCGCATTATTGCCACAGATTATGATAAAAAAGCAATTGAAAATGCAAAGAAGAATTCGATTGCTGCGGGTGTAGCTAACCTGATTGAGTTCTCCGTTTGTGATTTTGCAGCCACTGAAATTCCACCCGATGTTCCCGGCATTTTTTATGTAAACCCTGAATATGGTGAACGGCTGGGCGATGTGGCAGAACTGGAAGGAACCTATGCCCGCATTGGTGATTTTATGAAACAAAAATGCGGCGGTTATTTTGGTTATGTTTTTACAGGCAATCTGGAATTGGCAAAAAAAATTGGCCTAAAAGCGAAACGAAGAATTGAATTTTATACCAGTACTATTGACTGTCGTTTACTGGAGTATGAATTATACAGTGGCAGCAGGGCTTTACCTAAGCCAGAGAAGGAAGAAAGCTAATTAGTAATAGGAAAGAAAAATTATTTTTGTCAAAAGAATACGTTCATGATTTCTTACAACACAAAAGACTGGTTCACTTTTATTTTCCGGTTTCATAAGGCGGATACCTTCCGGCAGTTATTCCCATTAATTATTGGGATATCCGTTTATTCTGCTGTCATCGCATGGCTGGAGATGGACTATTGGAAACTATCTGCCAATAGTTATGTAAGAAATATTCCCGTGATGCACACCTTACTTGGTTTTGCTATTTCCATGCTGCTTGTCTTTCGTACCAATACTGCTTATGACCGCTGGTGGGAAGGCCGTAAACTTTGGGGCAGCCTCGTTAATAACAGCCGTAACCTGGCGATGAAGCTGAACGCTATTTTACCTGTGGAAGAAAAAGTACAACGTTCTTTTTTCAGGAAAATAATTCCGGCTTTTGCATATGCTTTACATAATCACCTGCATAAAGAACAAACAAGGATAGAATTATTTGAAGATGAAGAACACAAACACCTGTTACAAAAAATAGATCATCAGAAACATATTCCCAACCAGGTGGCAGGATTAATGTTTCAGCATATACAACAACTGCGGAAGGAGAATAAAATAAGTGGAGAGGAATTATTGTTTTTAAATTCCGAATTACAATCCTTCACCGACATCTGCGGTGCCTGTGAACGCATTAAGAACACTCCTATCCCCTTTTCCTATAGTTTATTCATCAAGAAATTTATTTTCTTTTACATTATGACACTCCCCTTCGGGTATGTATTTCAACTGGGATTTTATGTTGTTCCGGTAGTGGCCTTTATTTTTTATGTATTAGCCAGCCTTGAATTAATCGCAGAAGAAATAGAAGACCCTTTTGGTGGCGACCAGAATGATGTGCCGACTGAGACACTGGCACACAATATTCACCGGCATATTGCGGAAATTATCTGAGTATTTCGCAATAATTGCTTTTAAAGGCAACTTTTATTAAACTTTCCCCGTTATACTAAATCTGAAATAATTACTTAATAAAATGGCGATTATGAGCAAGGTTATAGTATTAATTACAGGTATTCTTATCACTACCCTTATTTTAATTTCCTGTACTAAGGATGGTAGTGGCGGCAGCGGTGGTAATGGAAATCTTGATTGCAATACTGTCAGCAATAAAGCTTTTGCAGCGGATGTTAATCCTATTATACAAAATTCCTGCAATATAATCAGCTGTCACGCCAGTGGCAGTTTTAATGGCCCGGGGGCGATTACCAATTATAATGAAGTCTTTACTAACCGAACTGCCATCCGTGCAGCTGTAGCTTCAGGAAGTATGCCTAAAAATGCGAGCCTTTCCACCGCACAAAAAAACTCAATTCTTTGCTGGATAGACGGTGGAGCTCCTAATAATTAATTTACCTGCCCTTTATCACATTTTTGCACAACAGTTTAGCTTCATTTTGTCTTTCTCAATATATTTATAGCCTAAACTGTTTATGATGTTAAAACGTAATATAACGTTCCTGTTATTATTGGTATCTGCTAATATCTTTGCGCAGCAATTAGAGAAGCTTAGTGTTGAAAAAATAATGAGAGACCCGAAATGGATGGGCACTTCTCCTTCCAACGCTTTTTGGAGTAATGATGGTACTACACTTTATTTTCTCTGGAACCCTGATAAAGCAGCAAGCGATTCTATCTATTATATTACCAATACCAGTAAGATACCGGTAAAAGCAACTGTTGCACAAAAGCAAGAATTGACTGCACTGGGTAATTATATTTATAACGAAGCAAGAACTTCTTACCTGTATACAAAAGAAGGTGATGTTTTTTTTACTGATGTAAAAACAGGAAAAACAAAACGGATTACACAAACAGTAGATATAGAATCAAACCCACAGTTTTCTTTTAATGAAACAAAAATTATTTATTCCAGAAGCCAGAATTTGTATGCATGGGATATTGCCACTGGCGAAACATTGCAACTAACCAATGTAAGGTCGGGTGATGCAGCACCAACTCCACCAACAGGTTTTGGTGGTGGTGGCGGAGGACAAAGAGGTGGCGGTGGCGGCGGCAATGCGCCGGTAGCAGCAGGCAATCAACAGGAACAATGGTTAAAAAATGACCAGCTGCAATATTTCCAGGTATTGAAAGAAAGAAAAGAGAAAAAAGATTTAGCCGATGCTTATACAAAGGCATTACCGAAAACAAAAGAATTACGTTCCATCAATATAGAAGATAAAAACTTACAGGGAATAGCCATCAGTCCTGATGGAAGATTTGTAAGCTATCGCCTTTTCAAAGCTGCTTCGCCTGCTAATGCAAAAACAACGATTGTTCCCAGTTATGTAACAGAGACAGGTTTTACTACAGATATTCCGGCAAGGAGTAAAGTAGGTGGGCAGCAAGGAACCTCTGAATGTTATATCTACGATAGAGTAAAAGATACTGTAATTGCCATAAAAACAGATTCTATTCCCGGTATAAAAGACTTACCAGATTATGTAAAAGATTATCCAAAGCAATTAGAAGAAAGAACAAAGAAAGCAGCCAATCGTCCTGTTTCTTTTGGCAGTCCATTATGGTCACCTAAAGGAACGAATTGTATATTGGACATTCGTTCTGCAGATAATAAAGACCGCTGGATAATGCTTTGGGATACGGCCACCGCAAAATTAAAATTACTGGACAGGCAAAGAGATGAAGCATGGATTGGTGGGCCGGGTACAGGTGGGTTTGGTGGCGGCAATACCGGTTGGATTGATGAAAATACTTTTTGGTATCGTTCTGAAGCAACGGGTTATTCACATTTATATACTGTTAATGTAGCAACGGGTTCAAAGAAAGCATTGACTGCAGGCAACTACGAAGTACAGCAAGTGCAATTATCAAAAGATAAAAAATATTTTTACCTGACCACTAATGAAGTGCATCCGGGAGAACAACATTTTTATCGTTTGTCCATTGCAGATGGTAAAAAAGAAAAAATAACAACTATGACGGGTGCTAACCAGGTAGTTGTTTCACCAGATGAAAAACAACTGGCTGTTCTCTACTCCTACTCTACCAAACCATGGGAATTGTACCTGCAGGAAAACAAAGTGGGTGGAAAGATTGAACAGATAACCAACAAAGCACAAAGCGACGAATTCAAATC
>JANMFO010000093.1:0-20141 GCA_031374245.1 Chitinophagaceae bacterium
CACTCACCACAGCATCCCTAAAATCTTTTCTTGAACTCAGGCAAACATTCGCCAATTTTTTTCCGGCTGAATTAGTAGGAATATAATAACGACCGGATTCTGTTCTGGGAAACTGCCCGCCGATATAAATTTTGTACGTCTTCAATACTTCTAATCGTTTTGCAGTAACAGTTTTTTCCAAACCGTTCTCACTTACTTTGAGTGAAGATTTTTTAATTGCTTTTTCCATACTTTAAAAATTCAAAAATCAAAAGTGAAAAGTCAAAAAGTTAGAGTCTGTGGTTTTAATTTTGACTTTTTAATTTTTACTTCAAAACATTCACATACGCCGACAATCCATGCAACCCACCTTCTCTTCCAAATCCACTTTCCTTATAGCCACCAAATGGTGATGTCGGGTCAAACTTATTAAAGGTATTAGCCCACACTACGCCAGCTCTCATTCTTTTCGTCATGTTGAAAATCTTAGAACCTTTATCCGTCCACACACCAGCACTTAAACCATACGGTGAATTGTTGGCTTTTTCAATCACTTCATCATCTGTCCGGAAAGTGAGAATAGATAATACCGGCCCGAAAATTTCTTCCTGTGCTATGCGATTGCTTTGTGCTACGTTGCTAAAGATGGTGGGCCTGCACCAAAACCCTTTTGATGGTAATGCACAACTGCTTTCATACATTTCGGCTCCTTCCTTTTTACCGATAGCAATATATTTCTGAATGATATTTAATTGTTCCCTGGAATTGATAGCACCGATGTCCGTATTCTTATCCATCGGGTCGCCGACTATTAATGATTGCATACGGTCCCGCAATTTGCGAATTACTTCTTTCGCTACCGATTCCTGTACATACAATCTTGAGCCGGCACAGCACACATGGCCTTGGTTAAAAAAGATTCCATTCACCACACCTTCCACCGCCTGGTCAATCGGCGCATCTTCAAAAATTATATTAGCAGCTTTACCACCTAATTCCAACGTTGCTTTTTTATTTGTTCCTGCTATAGCCCGTTGAATGATTTTGCCAACATTAGTAGAGCCGGTAAACGCAATTTTATTTACATCAGCATGGTTAACGATGGCAGCACCTGTTTCACCAGCACCGGTAATAATATTCACTACACCCGGTGGTAAATCTGCTTCCTGAATTATCTCCGCCAGTTTCAATGTAGTTAAGGAAGTTGTTTCCGCAGGTTTCAACACCACCGTATTTCCGGTAGCCAATGCCGGTGCTATTTTCCATGCCGCCATAAGTAATGGAAAATTCCACGGAGTAATTTGTCCGGCCACTCCCAATGATTCTGTTTTTCTATTGGGGAATGCATATTCTAATTTATCGGCCCAGCCTGCATAATAAAATAAATGATTGGCCGCTGTAGGCACATCAAAGTCACGGCTTTCTTTTATCGGCTTACCACCATCCAATGTTTCGATGATAGCTAACTCTCTTACTTTTTCCTGCATGATACGGGCAATGCGAAAAATATATTTAGCTCTTTCTTTTGCTGGCATTTTCTTCCACACTTTTTCATAGGCGTTTCTTGCGGCCTTCACTGCTTTGTCAACATCAGCTTCATTCGCTTCTGCCACTTCACTCAGCTTTTCTTCCGTTGCCGGATTGATGGTATCAAAATATTTTTTGCTCGAAGGTTTTTGCCATTCACCGTTAATAAACAAATCGTATTGCTTATTTATGGTTGCTGCACTTTTACTTTCCGGTGCAGGGGCATACTGCCAACTGGTATCAAATTTTAATTTGATAGTGTTGCTTTTCTTGGTTGCAGCTTTCTTTTTTGTAACAGCCATAATATTTTTTATTTAACCAGCTTCAGTTCCCTGAGCATCTTCGTTGCGTCGCACTCTTCAGGGTTTTGTTCGCTATTCAGCTTTTTTTCACGCAAAGCCGCAAAGTAAATAAGTCGCAAAGGGATATATTAAACTTTGTGCCTTTGCTCCTTAGCGTCTTTGTATGAAGTTTTAATCCACCGAAAAATAATTCGCAGCCTGGTACAATCCCGTCTTCTCTTTCACCATCTGCATCAGAACATCATTCGCCAAACTGCTGGCACCAAAACGGAACCATTCATTGTTTAACCAATCTTCTCCCAGCACTTCTTTTACCATCACTAAATAGTGCAACGCCAATTTTGATTTGGAAATACCACCGGCTGGTTTCATTCCAATCATTTTTCCAGTCTTGTAGTAAAAATCTCTTATCGCTTCCAGCATCACCAATGTTACAGGCATCGTAGCTGCCGGAGCAATTTTTCCTGTTGAAGTTTTAATAAAATCCGCACCGGCATGCATAGCAATATCACTGGCCCGTCTTATTTTATCATAAGTGCCGAGTTCACCGGTTTCTAAAATAACTTTTAATCTTGCATCACCACAAGCTTCTTTTATCGCAGCTATTTCATCAAACACAAAATTGTATTCACCTGCATGAAATTTTCCCCGGCTGATAACCATATCCACTTCATCAGCACCTTCATTCACGGCATATCTGGTATCTCTTATTTTAATATCTCTTGGAGCTTGTCCGCTGGGGAAGGCCGTAGCAACAGATGCCACTTTTATTCCTGAATCACCCAATGCTTTCTTTGCCACTTTCACCATAGAAGGATAAACGCAGATTGCCGCTACGGTTGGGATATCCGCCACCGCATCATGAGGATGCATGGCTTTATAACAAAGCTGTTTTACTTTTCCATCGGTATCTTTTCCTTCAAGGGTTGTCAGGTCAATCATGTTCAACACCAGCTTCAACCCGTTCATCTTAGTTTCTTTCTTAATACTTCGTTTCGTAAAACGGGAAGCTCTTTCTTCCACACCCACCTGGTCGATACGGGAGGAGAGACTGAAGTCCGGCACAACAATTCGTTCCTTAGTTAAAGACATATTACTGTTTTCTTAGTATTCAAAAGTAAAACTATTTATGTGGATTCTTATGGGGTAAATAATACCTAATTGACTGAAAGGTAATGCCATTTTAAACGTCAAAGGGGTTGTTCCTGCCGCTCATCCCAGATACGGAGGAATAACATTTTTTTTATGTAAAATCGCTTTTCAATAACTTACAAAAAAACAACTGCTATGAGAGAACTTAAAACCCTGAGGGGTTTGCTGGCACTGTTGCTCTTTTCTTCAGCAACATTTGCCCAACCTACATTTCCTGAGAATGGTGTGGCTGACCCAAGACATGGGCATTATGCCTTTACCAATGCGACGATTGTAAAAGATGCATCGACTACGCTAACCAATGCTACACTTGTAGTAAAAGACGGAAAAATTACTGCTATCGGCAGCGGATTAAAAGTACCTGCGGGTGCAGTGGAGATAGATTGTAAGGGGAAATACATTTATCCCTCATTCATTGACATCTATTCTGACTATGGGACACCTCAACGACCACCAGGTGCTGGTGTTGGAGGTTTCAACTTTAACCAGGCTCCGCAATTGGAAACAGCAGTAAAAGGACCTTTTGGCTGGAACCAGGCATTAAAATCGGATGTGGATGTTTATAAAGTATTTAGTGTAAATGATGCTACTGCAAAACCATTACGTGAAGCGGGTTTTGGCTCTGTACTAACCCATGTAAAAGATGGTGTGGCAAGAGGAACTGGTGCAGTAGTAACATTAGCCAATGAAAAAGAAAACCTTGTTATACTAAAAGAAAAAGCTTCGGCTCATTATTCTTTTAATAAAGGAACATCTACGCAATCCTATCCAAGTTCGATGATGGGATACATTGCCATGTTACGTCAAACATTTTTGGATGCATCATGGTATAAAAGTAAACCGTACCAGGAAGGTTTTAATGTAACATTGCAGTCATGGAATGATAACCAGGGTTTACCACAGATTTTTGAAGCCAACGATAAATGGAATGATTTGAGAGCTGATAAAATCGGCGATGAGTTTGGTGTGCAATACATCATCAAAGCCGGTCAAAATGAATACCAACGTATCAAAGAAATGAAAGCAACGAATGCTACTTTCATTTTGCCATTAAACTATCCCCAGGCACAGGATGTGGAAGACCCTAATGATGCAAGGTTTGTTTCTCTTAATGATATGAAACATTGGGAACTGGCTCCAACTAATGCCGCAGCTTTTGAAAAAGCAGGTGTTCCATTTTGTATTACTACAGCAGATTTGAGAACGGTGAGTTTATTCTGGAGCAGTCTTCGCAAAGCAATGGAATATGGATTGAGCGAAAGTAAAGTGATGGAAGCATTGACAAAAGCCCCGGCTACTACATTGGGTATATATGATAAAGTAGGAAGTTTGGATGCTGGTAAACTGGGTAATTTCCTGATTACTAACGGTCCCATCTTTAATGAAAAATCAATCATTCTTCAAAATTGGGTGCAGGGTATTAAATATAATGTGAAAGAAGATGCTGCAAGTGTTGCCGGAACTTATACGCTTAGCGTAAACACTCCTGCAGGCACAGAAAAATATACGTTGGATGTGAAAAGTGCAAGTGCTGTTACGATGTATGCAAAAGATACACTGAATTCTAAATTCAGTTTTGATGGCAAACAAGTGAAAATCAGTTTTGCTCCAATGGCACGCCGTCAAAGACCAGCGATGAATCCGGGACAAACACCTGATACGACTAGAAGACCCGGTGGCGGTGGATTTCCAAGTGGCGGTGGTTTTAACAGAGGTGCTGGTGCAGACCAAACATTACCAGTAACGGCTACAAGGCTCAGTGGTATCAGCAGCGGTACCGAATGGAATGGTTCAGGAACTGATTCATCAGGTAATTCTTTAACATGGACAGCTACTTTGGTAAAATGGGCTGAAGTAAAACCTGATAGTACTAAGAAAAAAGATATTCCCGAAGTTGGCAAAGTTGTTTATCCGTTTGAGCCGTTCGGCTGGAGTGAAGGCAATCAGCCAAAGCAAGAAACAATTTTGATAAAAAACGCAACAGTATGGACAAATGAAAAAGAAGGGATACTTCAAAATGCTGATGTGTTGATAAAGGATGGTAAAATAGCAGCAGTAGGAAAAAATCTTTCTGATGCTTCTGCAAGGGTTATTGATGTGACAGGGAAGCATGTAACAGCCGGCATTATTGATGAACACTCTCACATTGCAGCGGCATCAATCAATGAAGGGGCACAGTCGGTAACATCTGAAGTCCGGATAGCTGATAATTTAAATCCTGATGATATAAATATCTATCGCCAGCTAAGTGGCGGTGTTACTTCATCACACATCCTTCATGGTTCTGCCAATGTTATTGGCGGACAAACACAGCTTATCAAACTCCGCTGGGGGGCAAATGCCGAAGATTTAAAATTTGTTGGCTGGCCCGGACAGATAAAATTTGCATTGGGCGAAAATGTGAAACGTTCCAACTTCAATGTTCCCGGCGGTAACAATCGTTATCCTGATACAAGAATGGGGGTAGAGCAGGTGCTGATTGATGCATTTACAAGAGCAAAAGATTATAAAAAGGAGTGGACAGAATATAACACTGCCCGGGAAAAATTGACAAAGGAGAAAAAACCATTGGGGGCTTTGCAAATTCCCCGCCGTGATTTGGAGCTCGAAGCATTGGTAGAAGTAATGGATAAGAAAAGATTTATTACTTGTCACTCTTATGTGCAAAGTGAAATCAATACAGCTATGAAAGTAGCAGAACAAATGGGGTATACAGTCAATACCTTTACTCACATATTAGAAGGTTATAAAGTAGCGGATAAAATGCTGAAGCATGGTGCATTTGTTTCTACATTCTCCGACTGGTGGGCTTATAAAATGGAAGTGGAAGATGCCATTCCTTACAATGCCGCCATTATGCAAAAAGTAGGATTGACAGTTGCTATTAACAGCGATGATGCTGAAATGGCAAGAAGATTGAACCAGGAAGCCGGTAAGATTGTAAAATATGGTGGAGTAACGGAAGAAGAAGCATTAAAGATGGTTACACTAAACCCGGCAATTATGCTGCATGTTGATGATAAAACAGGCAGTTTGAAAGCGGGTAAAGATGGTGATGTGGTTTTGTGGAGTGATAATCCACTGAGCATTTATGCAAAATCTTTATACACTATTGTTGATGGTACTGTTTATTTTGATAGGGTAAAAGACGAACAAATGCAAAAAGATGTCGATGCAGAACGTCTTCGCCTGGTAAGAAAGATGAATGGTGAAAAAAGAAGCGGTGCTCCGACTATACCGGCACAACCGAGTTACCAGATAATGCATACTTGCAGCGACCATGGACACAGTCACGGGTTGCTGGTAATTGATTCAGATAATTAATAACGACAAAAACTTTTTGACATGAAATGAGCCGATATAATGATTATTACCAACAGTATGATTATTTGCGGCGAATTCCATGTGACCAAAATCAATAAAAATAAACACATGAAAAAAATATCTTTATCAATACTGGTAATAGGAAGTATGCTCTGCGCAAGCTCGCAGTCCAATGTACTTCCGGCTGCTGCACAAAAAGCACCTATTGTAATTAAGAATGCAATAGTACATACTGGCGAAGGAACCGTAATGGAGAATGCAACGATTGTAATTGAGAATGGAAAAATTACAGCGGTAGGCAAAGATGTAAAAACACCTGCCGGAGCAGAAGTTACAGACGCTGCAGGTAAACATGTATATCCAGGTTTGGTACTTCCAAGCAGCAACCTGGGTTTGCAGGAAATCAGTTCTGTAAAAGCATCCAGTGATGTAAGGGAAATCGGTGATATGAATCCCAATATCCGCTCCATTGTTGCGTATAACACGGATTCCAAAGTGATCAATACACTTCGCTCCAATGGTATTCTTGCCGCTAACATTGTTCCTGATGGAAGTTTCCTGGCTGGTTCATCATCCATTGTACAATTAGATGCATGGAATTGGGAAGACGCAGCCATCCAGACTGATGGTGGAATGCATTTGTATATGCCAACACTAATGCCAAGACCCAATTTTGGCCGCTTTGGTGGCGGTATGCCCGGTGGTCCTAATGCAGGAACACCATCAGATCCTGTGAAGGAAGGGTTAGAGAAAATGGAGCAATTGAAATCTTTTTTCAAAGAAGCAAAAGCATATTTGGCTGCAACCGATAATAAAGAAACAAACCTGAAATTTGAATCGGTGAAAAATCTTTTTACCAAAAAGCAAAAACTCTATGTACATGCCAACACCGTAAAACAAATGCTGGTGGCGCTGGATTTGGTAAAAGAGCTTGGATTTGATATGGTGTTAGTAGGTGCAAGTGAAGGTTGGCAGATAGCAGACCTTTTAAAGCAAAATAATGTATCAGTAATATTAGACCAGTTGCACAGGCTTCCAACAGCCGAGGATGATGATGTGGACCAGCCGTATAAAACAGCTGCTGCCTTACAAAAAGCAGGAGTCTTATTTGCATTGGGTGATGATGATTCACAAAATCGTGGCCGTAACCTGGCTTTCAATGCTGGTACTGCTGCTGCTTATGGCCTTACAAAAGAACAGGCATTGGCTGCTATTACACTGAGTGCAGCAAAGATTATGGGAGTAAGCGATAAAACAGGAAGTATTGCAGTGGGCAAAGAGGCTAATATCATTATCAGCACTGGTGATATATTGGATATGCGTACCAACAATGTAACCGATGCCTTTATCGGTGGCAGAAAAATAAACTTAGATGATAAGCAGAAACAATTGAACGAACGCTACGAAGAAAAATATAATATTAAAACAAAGAAAGCATTTTGATAATAAACTTTTAATGATTAAAACGGGCATCTGATAAAGATGCCCGTTTTTAATGCTTATCATCATGATTTTTTAAATCTTCTAACTCAATATGTTCACCACAATGAGGACAGGTATGTGTTTTTTGTACCCTTGTTTTTCTGAATTCTTCAAGGAAACCTGCTGTAATAATACCAGCTGGTAATGCAAAGAAAGCTACGCCAGTTAGCATAATAACCATTGCCATTGCTTTTCCAAGGTGAGTCATCGGGTACATCTCTCCGTAACCTGTTGTAGTGAGTGTTACAACTGACCACCAGATAGTGGCGGGAATACTGGTGAACTTATACTGATTTACCGGATGTTGATGCTCTGCAAAATAAATTGCACAGGATGCAATAATTATTAAAAAGATTACTAACACAAGACTCAGAAGTAATTCATTAAAACGTTTTTTGAAAACGTTTGTAATCATGTGTGCAGACTTCATATAGGCCGTTAATCTGAAGAGACGGAAGAAACGCATCAACCTTAAAATCCGCAGCATTCTTAAATCAAGGCCAACAATAACATGAACATAATAGGGTAAAAATGCTATGAGGTCTATTAAAGCACCCGGGGAAACCATGTATTTCAATCTTCCCCAAATACTATGCTTGTATTTTTCTTCATGGTTACTACTCCAAACCCTGAGTACATATTCAGTGGTGAATACGATAACAGATACCAAATCAAAATAATGAAAAAAACGCTGCGCTGTCGGGTCTTTATGTAAGGCAGGTACTGTTTCCAGCATAACCGCCAGTACATTCAGGATGATTAATGAAATGATAAATATATTGATGATTTTGTCCCAATGTTTATCACCTACTATTTCAGGATGCAGTAGCCCATGAACTTTCTTTTTGGTTACATGATACATGAGAGAAAGTAGCTTTGTTTTTTCTAAAGATAGAAAATAAAAATCCCTCCCGTTTAAATCAGGAGGGATTTTCTATAAGTTACTGGAGTAGCAATATTATTTCGTTGCCGGAACCAGCTCTTTAGAAAGTGACATTGCCCACTCCTGCCATTTTTTTAATTCTTCAGGATTTGTGGCCAGTTTCATAACCATAGGCTGCATTCTAGTAGTCCATTCTTGTGCTGTTTTGGATAATTCCTGTGCTTTTGCAGGGTCAACCACACCTGTTTTGTAAGCTCTTACAAAAGCGGTGTACTCGTCAGCAAATTTTTGAACTTCAGGATCTGAGAATTTAACGTCAGATGTAACAGGGGCCGTAGTTGTGGGCTCAGTAGTTGTTGGTTCTGTTGGTGCAATTGTAGTTGGTTCTTCTGCTTTTTTTTCATCTTTCTTGTCTTTGCAAGATATCATGATACCAGCAATAGCAACTACGAAAAGGAATTTTTTCATTTGTTTGAGGTTTATGGTTTTTGAATAAATAACGGTGGCAAACGTAGCCTTTTTTTAATATTCCGACACTTTTTTTAGTCAAGGGTTACTAACATCAAACAACCGAAAAAAAAGACCCCGTTGAACCGGGGTCTGTAAAAAATTATAATAACTTGATTAAGCATCTTTTCCGTGGCACTGCTTATACTTTTTACCACTGCCACAAGGACAAGGGTCATTCCTTCCAATCTTTGGCCCTACTTTTATCGGTTCATGTTTAACAGCAACTTCGCCACCGCCGCCCGGTTCAAATTTATCACGTTCATTGGCGGCATAATCCTGTCCGGCAGCATCCACATCATCTTTATTAGCCCGCATCTTACTCATGTCCGTTTTTTGCTGGCGGCCTTCTTTCAGCGGAGCATTCTCCTGTTGAATAGGAATAGCAGAGTGGCAAAGGAATGAAATAATATCCTTGTTCACTTCTGTATTCATATTGCTGAACTGGTTATAAGCTTCCATCTTATAAATAACTAGTGGATCTTTTTGTTCGAGGTAAGCAGTCTGTACACTTTGCTTCAAATCATCCATTGCCCTCAGATGTTCTTTCCATGCATCATCAATAACAGAAAGGGTAATTGTTTTTTCCAGTGAATTCGTAAGCTCTGCACCGTTAGTGCTGATGGTTTTATCGAGATTGGTCAGCACATTCAATCCCTTGCGTCCATCAGTGATGGGTACTACTACGTTTTCAATATGACTGCCTTGTGTCAATCGTATATTTTTGAAAACAGGAATAGCCTGTTTCTGCAACTCTCCTTTATGCAGGTTGTATTTTTCTGTGGATTCGATGTACAGTTTATCTATTAACCCATTTGCATCACCCTTTTTAAATTCTTCTTCTTCAATTTTTGTATCCAAACCAAAGTTGACGATACAAGCCATTTTAAATCCTTCAAAATCTTCCTGTTCCCGGAAAGAATCGATCAGGCTTCCCGCAACTGATGAGAAAGATGTATCAATATCTAATGCAAGGCGTTCGCCAAACAAAGCATGGTTACGTTTTTCATACACGGCATTTCGTTGCTTATTCATCACATCATCGTATTCCAGCAAACGCTTACGGATACCAAAGTTGTTTTCTTCCACTTTCTTTTGTGCCCGTTGAATACTGTTGCTGATCATGCTGTGCTGAATCACATCCCCTTCCTTATAACCCATTTTATCCATCAACGAAGCAATACGTTCGCTACCAAACATACGCATCAGGTCATCTTCCAATGAAACATAAAACTGAGAAGAGCCCGGATCACCCTGGCGACCGGCACGGCCACGCAACTGCCTGTCCACACGGCGGCTTTCATGCCTTTCTGTACCAACTATAGCAAGCCCGCCAGCTTCTTTTACACCAGGTCCGAGTTTTATATCTGTGCCACGACCAGCCATATTGGTAGCAATAGTAACAGCCCCGGACAAACCAGCTTCCACAATTACCTGTGCTTCTCTGGCATGTTGTTTTGCGTTCAATACATTGTGAGGAATTTTTTTCTGTTGCAGCATACGGCCCAGCAATTCACTTACTTCTACTGAGGTTGTACCAACCAAACAAGGACGACCTGCATTACGCAATAATTCTATCTCATCAATAACAGCCTTATATTTTTCTCTCTTTGTTTTATAAACCAAATCCTGTTTATCCTTACGGATCATGTTTACGTTAGTGGGAATGGTTACCACATCCAATTTGTAAATACTCCATAGCTCAGCTGCTTCTGTTTCGGCAGTACCTGTCATACCACAAAGTTTGTGGTACATACGGAAGTAGTTTTGTAAAGTGATGGTGGCATAAGTTTGTGTCGCTGCTTCAATCTTTACATTTTCTTTTGCTTCCAATGCCTGGTGTAAACCATCACTGTAACGACGGCCTTCCATGATACGGCCTGTTTGCTCATCCACTATTTTGATGGCACCGTCTATAATTACATACTCTACATCTTTATCAAATAACGTGTAGGCTTTCAGTAATTGTTGTACAGTATGAATGCGATCTGCTTTCTGTGCATAATCATTCAGTATCGCTTCTTTACTGTGTAATTTTTCATCAACAGAAACTGTACTCTTTTCTACTTCAGCCAGTTTTACGCCGATATCGGGCAACACAAAGAATTCAGGATCTTCACCCGAACGGGTAATCATCGTCAATCCTTTATCAGTAAGATCAACGGAGTTGTTTTTTTCATCAATCTGGAAAAGCAGTTCTTCATCCACAATATGCATATTGCGAAGCTGGTCCTGCATATAATAATTTTCAGCCTTCTGCATTTTTACTCTCATGCCCGGCTCACTCAAAAATTTAATTACCGGACCATACTTTGGTAAACCTCTATGTGCCCGGAATAAATGCAAACCCCCACCTTTTGGATCATCATCACCTTCGGCAATTCTTTTCTTAGCCTCGTTCAATGCATTACGAACTATACGTTCCTGTTCTTGTACGAGTTGCTGTATCCTTGGCTTGTGAATATGAAATTGCTGGTCTTCACCTTTTGGTACAGGGCCGGAAATAATTAATGGTGTTCTGGCATCATCAATTAAAACAGAGTCTACCTCATCCACCATGGCAAAATGATGTTTGCGTTGCACCATTTCGTTCGGTGTATGCACCATATTGTCACGGAGATAATCGAAACCAAATTCATTGTTAGTTCCATAAGTAATATCAGCGAGGTAAGCTTTTCTTCTTTCTTCAGTATTGGGTTGATGTTTATCAATACAATCAACGGTAATGCCCAGCCATTCGAAAATAGTTCCGTTCCATTCCTGGTCACGACGGGCCAGGTAATCATTTACCGTTACAATATGAACACCTTCACCCGGTAAAGCATTTAAGTAAGCAGGCAATGTGGATACAAGGGTTTTACCTTCACCTGTTGCCATTTCTGCAATTTTTCCTGAATGTAACACAGCACCACCAATCAACTGCACATCATAATGTACCATGTTCCAGGTTACTTCACCACCAGCGGCAGTCCATGTATTTTTAAAGATGGATTTGTCTCCGTCAATAGTGATATAATCTTTTTTTACACTTAAATCCCTGTCGAGCTGTGTAGCAGTAGAAACAATCTCTGTATTTTCTTTAAAACGACGGGATGTTTCTTTTACCACTGCAAATGCTTCCGGAAGAATTTTTTCCAGTATTTCTTCAATTTCTTTATCCCTGTCTTTTTTCAGTTTATCTACTTCCTGGTAAATGCTGTCTTTACCCATCAGGTCATTAAAAGGAAGTGCTTCTGCTGCCGCATTTTTTTCGGCAATTTCAGTATCTATTTCAGCAAGATGTTCTTTTATACGCTGACGAAACTCCTGTGTTTTGTTACGGAGTTGATCGTTGCTGAGCGACTGATAAGAAGCAAAGAACTGGTTGACTTTACCAACATAGGGTTCAATCTTTTTTACATCTTTCTCCGATTTGCTGCCGCCAAAAATTTTTGAAATAAAACCAAGCATATTGTGGGTGATTAATATTTATAAATCAGGTATTTGGTTGTCAAAAAGGGTGCTATAAAATATTTACGAGCCAATTTGGCAGAACTTGTCCCGATTTTATCAGGAACCTTTCCCGTTATTTTCCGGGTTGGCAAAGATAAGTCTTAGTTTGGAGTTTAGTAGCATGGTTTTCAAGTGAAAACTGCTATTATTTTCGGTATATACCAACGAATTTAATAGTTACTTACTGTACCTTTCCGGTGCATCAGAATTGATATTAAACTTTTACTATGAACCGGCTTTCAGGATTCTTTTTTATAATTGGAATAGTCATTATTTCGTCCTGCAAAAACTCAGATAAGAACATTACTGTTGACCCGGACACTATTTTTTTTGATTATAAAATAACCGGGCAGGAAGGCGATGATAACCTTACTGTAATGCTGCAATACAAAGACGGTGATGAAGAAGGTAAGGCATTCGCTATTCAAGAACCGTCCAACGTATTGCTGGATGGTGAACCTGTGCCGGGAGACAGTACCAAGAGAACAGGTCCTTTTTATGAAATAAATAAACCAATAGCCAGTTTTGCCGGTAAGCATAGTATTGTATTTACCAGCCCCGCTAATAAAGAATACAAAGAAGAATTTGAATTTCAACCGCTTTCTTTAATTACCGTTATTCCCGACAGCCTTCAGCGGGATAGTTTGGTAGTTGAATTTGAAGGATTGGAAAGCGAAGATTATATACGGGTGGTGATGACCGATACTGTTTTTGAAAATGATGGCATCAACCGGGTGGACACCGTTATAAATGGACGGCTTATCATTTCAAAAAACGACCTTCAAAGCCTCGAAAATGGCCCGGTACAACTGGAGTTTATAAGGGAATACGAAAGGCCAGTAAAAAATGGTACTGAACAGGGGGGCAGGCTACGGATTACTTATGGTTTAAAGAGGGAGTTTATTTTGAAAGACTGAATCGAGTAATAGAGATTTACACAAGTAAATAACAGCATCTCAAAACAGGCTGTTTTATTTTCATTTCCTACTGGAATTTTAGCCCCAACACCGTACTTTTGCGGCCAATTCAAGAGAAGGCTATGGCAGGACAATTAAAAGAGGTTCGTAACCGCATCAAATCAGTACAAAGCACCCAGCAGATTACTAAAGCCATGAAAATGGTAAGTGCGGCTAAGCTGCGCCGGGCGCAGGATGCCATTATTCAAATGCGTCCGTATGCACAGAAATTGCAGGAAATGCTCAGCAATATTGTTAGCAACAGTGAAGGGGAAGCAGGAATGAGCTTAGCGGCCGAACGTCCGGTTGAAAAAGTATTATTTATCGTTATTACCAGCGACCGTGGCTTGGCTGGTGCTTTTAATGCGAATACTATTAAATTGACCAAAGCCACGATTGCCGAAAAATATGCTGACCAGTATAAAAAAGGTAATGTAACCATCTGGAATATTGGTAAAAAGGGCTACGAGCATTTTGCCAAGAATAATTATAAAGCAGACGCAACTTTCAAAGATATTTTTCTGAACCTGACTTTTGAAAATGTGCAAGCGGCTTCTAAAGCGGCAATGAAGGCTTTTGAAGAAAAACAGTTTGATGCTGTAGAGATTGTATATAGCCAGTTTAAGAATGCAGCTACGCAGCGTTTTGAAGTGGAAAGATTTCTGCCCATTCCTAAAGTCGAAAAGAAAGCCGGTACCACAAAAGCAGATTTTATTTACGACCCGTCGAAAGAACTGCTGATTGCCGAGCTGATGCCAAAAATCCTCAACACACAATTATATAAAGCCGTTCTTGATTCTAACGCCTCTGAGCATGGTGCCCGGATGACCGCTATGGACAAAGCCAGCGAAAATGCGAATGAAATGCTCCGTTCCCTGAAAATATCTTACAACCGTGCAAGACAGGCAGCTATTACTACTGAATTGACGGAGATTGTAAGTGGTGCAGCTGCATTACAAGGGTAAAATCCCCATTCTCAGGAAGGGAATCTTAGCTGATGCTTTTTCTATTCGTTAATTTCTTTACAGAGAATGTTAATAAGTGTGTTTCTGTCTTCCTGTTAGTAATATTAATTTCGTTCAAATCGTTTTGAAATAGCAACATGGAAATAACGAATCTCATACCACATATTGAAGCATTGATTTTTGCCAGTGATAAACCGTTGACAACGCTTGAACTGACAGAATTAGTGAACAACGCTTTTGGTTTTATGGAAGATAAAATCTCCTTAGATCAGGTGGAAGCTTCTGTTGAAGGCATTACGGAAAAATATGCCTCTGAATTTTATCCTTTCGCGATGAGGCAAAGCGGTGGTGGCTGGCAGTTTTTAACCAAGAAAGAGTATCATAAAACTATTGCACAATTAAATGGTGACAGATTTCTGAAACGTTTATCTGCAGCCTCATTGGAAACACTGTCCATTATTGCTTATAAACAACCTGTAACCAAAGGAGAAATAGAAGCCATCCGTGGTGTAAGTTCTGATTATGCAGTACAAAAATTACTGGAGAAAGAGCTTATCATAATTACCGGCAGAAATGAAAAATTACCCGGTCATCCATTGGTGTACGCTACATCTAAAAACTTTATGGATTACTTCGGTATTAACTCTTCTGATGAATTACCGAAAATAAAGGAAGTACTGTCCGAGCAATTGGTAGAGCCAACAGTGATGAAAGATACACTCGAACAAAATGAGGAGAAAGCCGATGATGGCGAAGTGGTAGAAGCATTAGCAGTAACTGATAGTGGCGAGTTGATTGTAAATGGTGAACAAGGAGAGGGAGAAGAAAGTTGACTTGACAAAACTAATTGAACCAAATAAACGTAATTTAAAGCAATGAAAGTTGCTTTTTTTTATGTTCTGTATTTAATGCTTAATTCTTCATTATTAATGGCACAGGAAAGAATTGATTGTATTAAACTGTCTCAGGAAATTTTATACGCCTCCAAAACAAATGCCCCTGCAGATTCAATGCAGGAAATTTTAAAAAAACTTTCACCTGAAGAATTAATGGCTCAGTTGAAAACGGATGATGAACGAAAAGCCTTTTGGCTTAATATTTATAATGCATACACCCAGATAAAATTGAAGCAAAGCGTTGAAAGCTATAAAAGAAGGAGCAAGTTTTTCAGTAATAAGTTTATCGGAATTGCGGGAGAGCAGATCAGTCTCGATATTATTGAGCATGGACTGCTCAGAAGAAGCAAAGCAAAATTATTTTTGGGGCATTTCAATAAATTATTCAAATCACGGTTTGAAAAAAAATTCAGGGTAGATAAGCTGGACTATCGCATTCACTTCGCTTTAAATTGTGGTGCGAAAAGCTGTCCTCCAATCGCATTTTACAAACCCGAACAAATCGAAAAGCAACTTGATCTTGCTGCTAAAGTTTATCTGAAAAATGAAGTGGTATTCAATGGTAAGGAGCTGACAATAACAGTGCCTGTAATACTAAGCTGGTTTCGCAGGGATTTCGGGGGTAAAAAAGGTATTGTATTGCTACTTCGTCAGCAGAGTCTTATTCCTGAAAACCTTGTTCCTGGAATTCGCTGGAAAAAATATGACTGGACAGTTACTACGAATGTATTTGAATAAAAGCTTCAATCAGTATATTCGCAATTATGCCGGAACAATTATCGAAAAAGCAACTGATACAAGCTGCCAATGATTATGGAACACCTCTTTATGTATATCATGCTGAAAAAATAAAAGAACAATACGAAAAACTCATTTCAGCATTTTCCATACTGGATACTAAATTTTTTTACGCATCCAAGGCGTTGACCAACATTAATATTCTTCGTTATGTAAAATCAATTGGGTGCAATATTGATTGCAGTTCCATCAACGAAGTTAAGTTGGCACTTCATGCAGGCTTTGAACCGCAAAGGGTTTTATATACTTCTAATGGAATTGCTTTCGGCGAAATAGAAGAAGCAGTGGCCGCTGGTGTACATATCAATATTGATAGTTTATCCAACCTGGAAAAATTCGGTAAGAAATATGGGCATAGCTACCCGGTTGGAATAAGAATCCGTCCCAACATTATGGCTGGCGGCAACCTGAAAATTTCTACCGGACATGAGGGAAGTAAGTTTGGTATACCGGTTAATCAACTGGGCAAGATTGAAGAAGTAGTAAAAAAAACTAATTTATTCATCCGCACATTGCATATTCATACGGGCAGCGATATAAAAGACCCTGATGTGTTTGTAAAAGGAATGGAAGTATTGTTTGAATTGATTCCGCATTTTCCGGAGCTGGAAGTAATTGATTTGGGCGGTGGTTTTAAAGTACCGTACAAACCAAATGAAAAAGAAACCGATGTAAACTTACTGGCAGAAAAAATTAACGAAGCATTTGATAAGAATCCTATAGCCGGAGACAAAAAATTCCAATTGTGGTTTGAACCAGGAAAATTTTTAGTGAGTGAATGCGGTTATTTACTTACACAAGTTACCGTGTTGAAAGATACAGGCACAACAGTTTTTGCGGCTGTTAATAGCGGACTAAATCATTTGATAAGACCAATGATGTATGATGCTTATCATCATATTGAAAATATTTCAAATCCCGAAGGCAAAGAGAAAGTTTATACCATTACAGGAAATATTTGCGAAACCGATACGTTTGCAACAAATAGAAAACTGGCTGCAATAAGCGAAGGTGACTACCTTGCTTTCTATAATGCCGGTGCTTATGGTTTTGAAATGGCTTCTAACTACAATTCAAGATTCAAGCCTGCTGAAGTGCTATTTAAAAACGGTAAAGCACTGCTTATCCGTAAAAGGGATGATATGAATGATATACTGAAGAACCAGGTGGAGCTTTAAAACTTCTTTTATTATTGTGGAACCGGCTTTACGGTTATTGTAGTTGTCGTTTTAGAAGTAACGGGCATTGTTCCAAATGATGATTCTGTATTGCCGTTTGAATCAGTCGTAATGGTTTTCTCCTTCATTATACCGGTTGCCCTGTCTACAATTATTTTACCTGTTGATTTATTGGTCATGTTGGTAGTCATTTCGCTGCCCATCATCTCTGCTTTGGAAACAGTAAGAGAAGTGCCAACAAAATCAATTATAATAGTTGAGTCATTAATATCTGAAACTGTATAAGCAGCATCAAATTTTCCATTTTCTGTGATAGATGATTCGGTCCATGCTTCGCCTTTACCGGTTTCTGTTTCAGGCAATACTTTAAAGAAACTTCCTTTACCTTTTTGTGGTGGCTGAACGATGTCTAATACATCCTTCAGCATAGTAGTAATAATAGCAAGGCGGCTATCTGCTTCAGTTAATTGAATTTTTTCAGGAACAGCCATCAGTGTTTTTCCGTTGGCATCTATGATAATATCATATTTCTTACTCAGCAAGTCTTTAATTGGCTTACCAAACTGTCCGTTTAAATCTTTTTCCTGGTTGGAATCAAATGTTCTTTTTTGACCCATGCCATCAAAAGCGAAAGCAATATGCTGTACCTGGTGATTGAGTGTGTTATTCTCGTCCGTGGCATTCGTTACTTTATACGAATGATTGCCGGATGCATCCACACTAAAATCAATAGCCTGTCCCATCGCCTGCTGATTAATGTTGTTTTTTACCTGGATGGCTACTTCGAATGTTTGCCCCTGTTCAAATTTCAATTTTCCGGAAACCTTCTGGCTGATAGTTGCAGACGAAATACTGATAAAGGAGAGAAGTGTAAAGAATTGTTTCATATTACTATATATAATCTACAAATTTGACGATTCTTCGGGACAATTGTTGCCGGATGGTGGAAAATTTTTGTTATATCGTGCCACCATTACCGGTTTTAATTCATCTGAACTTCCTATTTTTAATAACCTTTTACAACTAAAATTTTTTTTATGCCAATAAGAATGACTGACGACCCGGTAGATCCCAATCAACAAGATGATGATGGCGGTGGTGGAAGAAGGCCGACTTTTCCCGGAGGCGGTCGCGGCGGTGGTTTAATGTCATTGTTGCCATTGTTACTGGGACTTTTTAAAGGCAAAGGAATTTTCTTGCTGTTGATACTTGGTGCCGGGGCATTTTTTTTATTTCGCAGCGGTGTTTGCACACCAGCAACTATTCAAAAATTATTTTCACAAAGTGGCTATAATTTTAATCCGGCAGAATTTAATAAAGCTTCTGTCTACGAAGGCCTGGAAGATGATGCAGGAAAAAATCCTTTACCTGAAGCTGTCTCTTTGCTAAGGTTTGCACCTGAGAGAAGTAACCAGGGACAGCAGGGAAGTTGTGTGGCATGGAGTTGTGCTTATGCATCACAAACTATTTTAACAGCCGCTGCCACTGGTGCAGATCCTAATCAAATAAAGTTTAGCCCTTCTTATTTATATAACCAGATAAGCCTGGAAGGATGCCAGGGATCTTACCTGCAGAGAGCAATGGAAGCCATGCAGAAAAATGGTGGTGTACCACTCAGCCAATTTCCTTATAGTGACCAGGAATGTGACAGGGCGCCTTCTTCAGCCGATGTGCAGGCAGGAAGACAAAATGTGATCCATGGATTTACACGCCTTACTAACGGGGACAATGCAGATCAAATAAGTATCCGGGCTATTAAAGAACATTTAGCCAAAAATGCACCGGTAGCTATTGGTATGATGGTGGGTCAGAGTTTTATGCAGGATATGATGGGGCAAGAGCTATGGCAACCAAGTGGATCGGATGAATCACAAATGGGAATGGGCGGTCATGCCATGAGTGTGATTGGGTATGATGATAGAAAATTTGGCGGAGCCTTTCAGATAATGAATAGCTGGGGCCCGGAGTGGGGAAAGAATGGTGTGGGCTGGGTTCGCTACGGTGATTTTAAAAATTATGTAAGAGAAGCATATGGTATAGACCCATTACCCAAAAGAAGTAATGTGGCCAACATACCGCTTGAATGTAACATCGGATTAGTAAATAACGATGGAGGTAAAAACATTCCGTTAAGAGTAACAAGTGGTAATATGTTTCAAACAACTGCTCCTATTAAAATTGGTACCCGTTTTAAAATGTCTATACAAAATGCAACGGAATGTTATATCTATGTTTTTGGTATGGAAGCCGATAAAAGCAGTTTTGTTTTATTCCCTTATCTGAAACAAGGCGAAACAGTTTCCAGGCATTCACCGTATTGCGGTATCACAGGTTATCGGTTGTTTCCAAAAGCACAATCAATGGAAGCAGATACAATCGGTAACAGGGATTTTATTGCCATTGTAGTAAGTAAGGATGAACTGGATTATAATACCTTGAACCAGTCTATCAGCCGCAGCAGTCGTTCAGATTATTTGGGTAAAGTGAACGAGGCATTGCAAAGCATACAAATCCGTTCGGCTAGATTTAATAATACCAACGACGGAACTATTTATTTTAAAGTAGATGCTAACGATAATAAAGCGGTAGCTTGTGTAGTGGCAATTGATAAAAATTAGTTTATGTCTGATGTCTCGAAAGGCATATGACACATTTAATCAAAAGGATTTCAGGGGTATGAAAAAAAATATTTTCCTCGCA
>JANMFO010000132.1:0-3530 GCA_031374245.1 Chitinophagaceae bacterium
AAAAATTGAAAGTGATAAAGCCGCAAAAATTTTAGGAGTATCAAGAATTACATTAGATAATCCTAATAGATTCATTTTTGATACTATTGAAGCTCGAAAGCAATTAGCAAAAATATTCAGAGAAGTAAAACCCGAACTTATTTTTACACATTATGAATTCGATTATCATCCTGACCATGTAGAATCTTCTGCATTAACTGAAGCCGGTAGATTCTATGCTAAGTTAAGCAAATCAGATATTGACGGGGAACCTTTTTTTCCCGAAAAGATAATTTATTATTTTCCAAATCATGTATATGCGAATTTACTACCAAGCTTTATCGTTAATATTTCAGAGTTCATAAAGAAAAAAGAAGATTCTATGGCAGCATATGAATCACAATTTATAAAAAAAGGAAATGGAATAATGATTAATAATTGTATTGCAGTAAATAAATATTATGGGATTAGAATCGGAGCAGATTACGGAGAACCATTCTATTTAAGAAATTCTTTAGATATATGTTATTTCAGTAAATTATTTTCAGGGCAAAATGGATAAAGTTGTAAAAATTGTAGGAAATCGACATCTTCATCGGTAATGCGTTGCCCGGCTTTTACTTTGTTGGCTATCTGTTGCAGGTTGGTGGATATATCGGTAGTCGCTATCATAGTTGAAATAACAATTTTCTGGCGGTAAAGTTACGAAGCAATTGAAGAACTTTTGAAACACAGAGACACAGAGGCACGAAGACACAAAGGGAAGAAAATAAGAGAAATTAACTGTATTCTCCGTGCCACTGTGTCTTGGTGCCTTTGTGTTTCAAAACAGTAAAATCCTTATCTTCCCTTTTGAGAGTTTCACCAATCAAAAACTGTATAATGAATTTAAAACTCCGATTAACCGGCTTAAGCTTTTTACAATTCTTTGTTTGGGGTATCTGGCTTATTTCGCTGGGCGGCTACATGTTTGTCAGTTTCAACAGCCCGGTTGACCCTAACCTGGGTTTTAAAATTGGTAATACCTATGGCAGCATGGGGTGGGCATCGTTGTTTATGCCTGCGTTGATGGGGATTTTAGCAGATAAGTATATAAGGGCAGAGATTGTACTTGGCATTTGCCATATACTCGGCGGCGCATCACTTTATTATGCCAGCACGGTTACCAATGCTGCAGATATGTATTGGGCTATTTTTATGGTAAGCTGTTTCTATATGCCCACTATTGCATTGAGCAATTCTGTTTCTTATAGTTTGTTAAGCAAAAGCAACCTGGATATTCAGAAATCATTTGCGCCTATCCGGGTTTGGGGAACAGTAGGTTTTATTGTGGCAGAGTGGGCAGTAGATTTATTGGGATGGACACAGAATAACAACCAGTTTTATTTTGCCGCTGTTGCCGGAGTATGTACCGGTTTATATTGTTTCACCCTGCCAGCAGTTGAAATCAATAAATCAGCAGAGAAAAAATCCTTTGCCAGCCGTTTGGGTTTAGATGCGTTTCAATTATTTAAAAGCCCGATGATGGCAAAATTCTTTTTGTTCGCCATGTTCCTTGGGGCCGCCTTGCAAATAACCAACATGTTTGGTAATCCTTTCCTTGGTGACTTTGGAAAAATACCCGAGTATGCCAATAGCTTTGCTGTAAAGCACAGCAACATCCTTATATCTCTTTCCCAGATTTCGGAATGTTTATTCATTCTCGCTATACCATTTTTCCTGAAACGTTTTGGCATCAAGCAGGTAATGCTTATCAGTATGATTGCCTGGGTATTGCGGTTTGGGTTATTTGGTATTGGCAATCCGGGTTCAGGATTATGGCTGCTTTTATTATCTATGATTGTATATGGAATGGCTTTCGACTTCTTTAATATTTCAGGTTCTTTGTTTGTAGATAAGGAAGCTAAACCAAGCATCCGTGCAAGTGCTCAGGGATTGTTCATGCTAATGACTAATGGCCTTGGCGCCATTCTAGGCGGACTTTTTGCCGGTAAAATTGTTGACTACTTTACTGATGCTGCCGGGACTAAAGACTGGCAAAATATCTGGTTCACCTTTGCAGGTTATGCGTTGGTAATTGCTGTGCTATTCCTGTCAGTGTTTAAATACAAGCACAACCCAAAAGAGGTTGTGGAGATTAAGCATTAGTAAGAAAATTTTTTAGCCAACTGTATTGCTACTATCAATTTCGTTGCGTCGCACTTCTCAGGATTCTGTTCGCTATCGGGCATTTGCGGATAGGCTAATTAATTTAAAGTTTTCTTTAAGATAGTAAATTAATAAAGGCAAATATTTTTTGTGGAATTTCTGGCGGAGTTACTCTTATAAGTCACCATGAAAAATTTTCTTCCTTTTCTACTGCTTATTTTAATCGGCTGCCAGCAAAAAAAAGAAAAGTTTGTAACCAGCGATAACATTTTAGTCGAACCAAAGGCTGCGGCTGTCTATAAGTTTATTGGTGAAATAGAAACCCCGCTTGGTTATACAAGAACTCCGGCAATAAAAAACTCCTTTGAAGAATGGCTAAGATCTGTCCCGCTTAAAAAAGACAAAAGAGTTTTTTTATACAACGGTTCACTGAAGCCTAATCAGTCGGCACAATTTGCGGTAGTAGATATTCCCTTTGGTAATAAGGATTTACAACAATGTGCTGATGCTGTAATGAGATTGAGAGCTGAATATTTATACCTTAATAAAAAGCCTATGGCTTTTATGGATTATAATGGAAAATGGTATAACTGGAATGGAGAAGGAAACAGAAATATGTTTGATAATTACTTGCAGAATGTTTTTGGATGGTGTGGCTCCGCATCTCTTGACAAACAATTGAATCCCGTTTCTGATTTCTCAACTATTAAAGCTGGAGATGTATTGGTGCGTGGCGGATTTCCAGGCCATGCGATAACTGTAGTAGATATTGCAACCAATAACAAAGGACAGAAAGTTTACCTGCTTGCACAAGGTTATCAACCTGCGCAGGATATTCATGTACTTAATAATCCAATGGATGCAACGTTAAGTCCCTGGTATGCAGTTGATTCGGCCAATCTGATTATAACACCTGAATGGAGATTTAGTAAGGAGAATTTGAAGACGTGGTAGATACTTTTTTAGAGGGAAATCGAAATCGTTTATCCTTATTGCAAATGATAATCTGTGTTACTGTAGTCGAAGTGTGCGACGCAACAGACGATGCCAGTACCACTGTCGCTGGTAAAATAAAAACCCCATTCAACAGAACGGGGTTTCAATTTTATAAAAAGCTATGCTTAGATATGCGCTTCAATTTTCTTTACAAAGTTTCCTTTGGGTTGTGCACCTACTAATTTATCAACCACCTGTCCGCCTCGAATATCGTGGGCTGCTCCACCGGTAGATCGGCAGGCTTGGCGCCCTTGAAAATCTTGTCCACATACAAGGCGGCGCGGCGGTGCAAGTCGATGATGTTGGGTCCGTAGGACATCAGGCCACCGTCATCGACAAAGGTGCGCAGATCGTACATCGCAGGCAGGCGATGCTTGGCGGCGAGTGCCACGATCAGCTTGCGATTG
>JANMFO010000149.1:0-25082 GCA_031374245.1 Chitinophagaceae bacterium
CCAGCCAGCAAATGATTTAAGCACTGGTTCCGGCTTTTGCCTGTCCATCTGAAAAGGTATTTCCTGGCCGATTTTCCCATTAATCTTATAGTCAGTACAAACTTGCAATTCTTTAAAGGCATCCAGCACATCTGCTTTTGTCATCACAATTTTAGTTACTCCGTTTATCATACAGGCAAAACGAAGTGCCACCAGGTCTATCCATCCGCAGCGGCGTGGCCGCCCGGTTGTTGCACCAAACTCACTACCAATTTTTCTCAACTCCTCCCCGGTTTCATTATCCAGTTCTGTGGGAAAAGGGCCGCTTCCAACACGGGTGCAATAAGCTTTTGTTACACCAATCACATCCCTGATTTGCTGCGGAGCCACACCTAACCCGCTGCAAACACCTGCTGAAATTGTATTGGAAGAAGTAACATAAGGGAAGGTTCCGAAGTCAATATCCAGCATACTACCCTGTGCGCCTTCAGCCAACACTTTCTTTCCAGCTTTTATCTGATTGTTGATGAAGTATTCGCCATTCACAATATTCAGTTCTTTCAAAAATTCAAGTGCTTCAAAAAACTCTTCCTCCCATGCGGTAATGTCTTCCTGAAAATTATAATTGTCCAGCAAACGCTGATGCTTCAACCGGAGTTTGATGTAGGAGGTAGTGAAATTTTTATCCAGCAAATCACCCACTCTTAAACCGTTACGGCCGGTTTTATCCATATAAGTCGGGCCAATACCTTTCAAGGTAGAACCAATCTTCTGATTTCCTTTTGCTAACTCTGCCGCTTTATCCAATGCCCGGTGAGTAGGAAGAATAAGATGTGTACGTTCAGCTATAAAAAGATTTTTCTTTAAATCAATACCAAAAGAAGCTACGGTATCACATTCTTTCTTTAATGTAATGGAGTCAAGCACCACACCATTACCTATTAAATTGATGATACCCGGATGAAACACCCCGGAAGGTATCTGGTGAAGTACTACTTTTTTATCATTTACATATAAGGTGTGTCCGGCGTTTGGCCCGCCCTGAAAACGGGCTACCAGATCGTAATCCTTAGCAAAAAAGTCAACAATCTTTCCTTTTCCTTCATCGCCCCATTGGAGGCCGAGTAATACATCTACCATAATTAATATTTTCCGCCTTAAAGGCGAGCAAAAATAAGGCTTAACAAAAAGGCCACCGAATTAAATCCGTTGGCCGCTGGTAATTTTTATACACTAAATAAAGACCATTTATCAACGTATCAGTGTAATAGTACCTTTTTTCGTTATTGTTTTATTGTCTTTGGTCAACCCCTGTATCATCCAGGCATAAGTTCCTGCAGGTTGTTCCACTCCACCCAAAGTTCCATCCCAGCCGTCATTTAACCTGGTGGTAGAAAATATTTGCTGCCCCCAACGGTTAAATACTTTGAAATAAGTAATTGATTTCATCCCCACCGGAAATGGTGTGAACTTATCATTTCTGCCGTCTCCATTTGGTGTAAAACCCGTTGGTACATATACATCCGGGCCTTTATATACTCTTATTCTTACATAGCCTTCTCCCTTACAACCTGCTGTTGTAGAAGCCGTAACCTTGTACACTATATCATCATTGATATTTCCTACAGTTACTATTGGATTAAAAATACTGCCATTACTCAACCCGGTAGCTGGCGACCATGAAAAAATATTAGCATTAGGTACTGCTGCTATAGCTTTCAATTCAAACTGGTCACCGGGATAACCGATAGTGTCATACGGGAATGTGGTTACTTTAATCGGTGGCGTTACATCCACCACTATATCATCTGTAGTCAATGATTCGCAACCATTGGCATCTATAACTTTTGCTAATGTATAAGTAATCGTCTTTGCAGGATTAGATACAGGGGCAGCCCCGGAAGTACTGCTAAGGTATGTTGATGGTGTCCAAGTGTATTGCACTCCTCCTGAACCTTGCAAAGTATATGTTTGTCCATAACAGATAAAAGCATTTTTTCCGGCATCTGGAATGGGTGCTGCATTTACATTCACCACCACAATATCATCAGCACTGCAACGACCAAGTGTGGCTGTTACAGTATATTGTGTTGTAACAACCGGGTTGGCAACTGGATTAGCAATAATTGTACTGCTGAGTCCTGTAACCGGTGTCCACGCATATTGAGCAGCGTTTGAAACCAATTGCAACTGTATTGATTTGCTTTCGCAAATAACAAGATCTTTTTGCGGAGTAAATGTAAGATTGTTAGTAAGCCCTATTGTAGTAGTAAACTGATAACTACAGCCAAGGTTATCTCTAACGTTTACAGTATATGGGCCGGGGGCTACGTTGAAATTATTACTGGCTTGCCAGTTGGCCCCATTATCAATTGAGTATTCATAATTTGTATTACCACCTAGAGCTGTCACGGTTATCATACCATCGTTACCACCATCACAACTGGCATTGGCAGTAGCAGCATTGGCAGTTAAAGCTATTGGCTCAGTTACAACTATTGGTTGAGGAACAACACACTGGTTTGCATCCCTTACTAAAACTGAATAGCTGTTGGCGGCTACATTAAAAATATTACTGCTTTGCCAGTTAACACCGCCATCAATAGAATACTGGTAGGGTGAAACACCTCCGGTTGGTGTAACTGTTATTGTTCCATTATTCTGACCATTACAAATAACAGGAACAGTTGAAGAAGTAGCTGCAAGTACAGTTGGTTCTGAAACTGTAATACTGGTTGAACCCTGGCAACCATTGCTCTCCCGGAAATAAACAGTGTAGGTATTGGCAACAAGACCTGTAAATACATTACTTGCCTGCCAGTTAATATTATCTAAAGAATATTGATAAGGTGCCGTACCAATTGCTGGCACTGCAACTGTTATAGAACCTGTTGTCCCACCATTACACAATACATCCGTATTACTGACTGTTGTAGTCAAAGCCGGGCCGGGAAAAACTGTTACTGGAATAGGAGCAGTACTGCAACCAAGTGCATCAACAATAACAACGTTATGCATGCCGGCTGAAACATTAGTAAATGTATAAAATGCAGCTCCGGTTTGTGGTAGACCTCCATCAAGGCTAAATGTATATGGAGCAACTCCATTTACTGGTGTGACAGTAATACTTCCGTTAGCTGCACCATTACAAGATGTAGAAGTTGGCAATGTATTAGCTGAAATACCAGGACCCACGGCAACCGTCACTGGAATAGGATTAGAAATACAACCACTGGCATCTGTAAAAACTATATTGTGCAATCCTGCTGAAACATTGGTGAACGTATAAGGTGCTGCTCCTGTTTGTGGCGCACCAGCATCAAGCCTGTAAGTAAAAGGTGCAATACCGCTGGTTGGTGTAATAATAATTGAACCATTATTTACAGTTGCACAGGAAGTAGGTGTTGTAGTAGTGTTTGCAGATAATGTGTTATTCTGGCTAACAGTTGTTGTAAAATCACTGGTGCAACCTCCCTGATCCTGAACATGAATTGAATAAATACCTTGAACCAACCCGGTGAATATATTGCTCAACTGCAACGGGCCGCCATTAATAGAATATTGATACGGCGGTGCTCCTGATCCGGGTGGTACTGCAACAATAATGGTACCTGTTCCGGGGCCACAAGCAGTGGCAGTTGAACTTGCTACCGCATTTAAATTTCCAGGAGGGCCTTTCGATAGTCTTACCGTATCAGCACCCATAATTTCAACTGCAGGATCATCAATTTTTGTGTAGAAAGATTTAATGATATAAGAAGTAGTAGCTCCGGCAGGCGGGCAAACGTTAGGAAATGATGCTTCTAATACACCATTACCCAAATTGATGGTGGTTCCTGCTGAAAGAAGTGCTCCGGTTATATCATGTAACTCCACCCTTCGGAATAATGAAAATCCTGATGCCGGAACAAATCGCCAGCTTTCGTTCATTCCTACTGAACCCCAAGCCGGATCAGATGCTTTTCTGTTAGGGGCCATGATAAATCTTGTTCTATTAAAGTCCTGCATCCCTATCATGGCTTTACCACCTTGCCAAGAGGTACATATTTGTTTACTAAATACAGTTACTTCAATTATCCCGGTAGATTCATATAAAATAATCTGGTGTGTATTTTCAAACAATGAGCTGCAAGCTCCAGCAGTGCTATATAAAGGAATTTTATAAAAGCTAAACACCCATCTTCTATGAGGTGCAATGCCAAATTCCTGATACTGTATTCTTCTATTCGGAGATGTAGTAACTGAAGGATCTAAATCATGATATGGCCCCATAATTATCGCCTTATCATATGATGTACTCGGTAAATCATTTGGAATAGCATAATGGGCAGGTCCATTTGCTTTTGAAATATCGAAAGACACAACTCCATTTGCACTAACGATTAAACTATTGAATGTAGTTCCAAAAAAAGGAAAGGGAAAACTAAGAGGAATTACTCCACTGTATGTATCATCCACATTAAGGCCCGTAGGTAATCCTGCAGGGTCGTTTGGCTGAACATATACAGGTGTACAACCAGGAACTGTACTGCTTGGATTTATTGTATACGAGTCAGATAATCCTTTTAAATCAGGAATTAATGCTTTTAAGGTAAAACATGTGGTTGGTGAGCACCTCGCAATAACTGTATCACGGGTACAGTTAAATGAGAAAGCTTGAGCAAATAAATTTCCAGATAAAAAAAATAAACCGCCAATTACAGCTATATGCCTCAATAGTTTTTGTCTCATAAAAGCAGTGTGGTTATGCCGGAATAAACAGGCTACAATCTGGGCAACAAGGTAAATAAAAAATAGTTTAAGTTTCATTAACGACTTCAACAGGAGTATAGGAAAATTACGATAATACTTGCCAAAGGATATGAGATAAGGAACTGAAATGGATTTTGAGTGGACCCGAGTTTTAAAATCATACCTTTTAAACAATTAGTTATCATTTATCCCAGATAGCTTTAACATGAATTGCCTGTCGCTATGGACTGAAAAAAATAAAAAACCTCCTGGCTAATTGACCAGGAGGTTGTAAAAAATTATTCAAATATTTATTATGGATTCCTCAGATCCCACTGAATCTCAGCATCCGGGCGAGACATCTTTTGAAATACTACAAATGTCTGTGTGCCAATAAGACCTTGTGGCTGTATCTGCGCTAATAAATTTCTACGACGCATATCAAACCAGCGGTGTCCATCGAAGAATAAAGAAAAACGACGCTGCTTGTACACTTCATCTATTAATGCAGCTTTGTTTACAAGGCCTGCATAAACAGGCAAGCCATAAGCTGTACGAACTTTATCAATTGCTGTAACTGCCAGTGCAAGGCTTGGAGCAGTATTTACTTCTGCCTGTGCTTCGGCATACATCAAAATCAATTCCTCGTTTTTAATAATATTACTGTTCGAAACATTACTTGCAAACATCCTCACTTCATGTGTAGAAGTAAATACGCCGCTGGAACGAGGGCTGGTTCTTGCCATTGCTTTGGCTGTAGCACCGGTAAATCTTGTATCACCTGCTTCCACTGCTGCAATTACTTCATTAAAAACAACATAAGGCTGGCCATTGTTATCAATTGTCTGGAACAGTGTATTTGTAAGATCGTTAGGCGCAGTAGACCATATATTTTTTGGACCTGTAGTCATACTTCCGTTGATATCAAAGAAACTGGTACCGATGTTTGCCAACACTCCAGCCCAATCAGCTTGGTACATAGCAATCCTTGCAGCAATAGCCCTATTAAATTGTTTGAATGTTGTCACTGAATTAAATCCGGCAAAGCCACTACCAAATGTGAAAGGAAAACTTGTTCCTGCATTCAATGCAGCCAGTCCATCATCCGCATATTTTTTTACTAATGTAAGGCCAGTGGCATAGGTTCCAAATTTTCCTGGCTTCAAAAGATCACCTGGAGCATTTAAATCGCTGAATGATTCTCTTATTCCGTTTGTCCCCTGCATGTTCAGCAGGTTTAAGGTAACATAAGCCTGGATAGTGCGGGCAAATCCTTCCACTGCCTTTTTTTCTCCAGCAGTAATACTTGTAGCATTGTTGGCTGTAAGTACTAATAATTCTGCCCTGCGACGGGTATTGGAAAATGCACCATAATAACCATTGAATATTCCGGCCGGGTCATTTGCACCTGCGGTAGGGCCGGGGTATTGTGCCACATTGGTACCCAGCAGTTCCGTGTAATAACGGTTATCAGTAGACCGGGAACTCATTATTTCCCTGCCTACAGTGCCTGAACTAGAAATAAAGTCATTATAACCATTTCGCATGGCACTTTCAAGGCCTTTACAAAGTGCAATCATTTGTGGTTTGGAGGGGTCGAGCAATACCACGTCAACAGACACGGCGTTGGGATCCACAATTGAATCATCTACCTCAAAGAATCCTCCCTTTCTGCAACCACTTATTGCAAGCATTAATGATGCAGCAATAAAAGCTATATATATTCTTTTCATGTTGGTATAGTTTAGAAATTAAAGTTTAAATGAAAATATACACGACGGGCCGAAGGGAAACTTAACAGGTCAACAGTTGCCAGTGTAGGACGGTTACCAAATTGGGCTGCTTCAGGGTCATAGCCATAATAGTCTGACCACACAAACAGGTTGCTTCCTGAAATACCAATTCTTGCCTGATCAACATTCTTCAGGAATCCCAAATTATTCAAAACACTTTTTGGTACTGTATAATATAAAGAAGCTTCCCGCAGTTTTGTATAGGATGCATCCTGAATAAACTGACGGCTGGTAATACCAGGTTGTCCTAAAATACGGGTTGCTCCGCTTGGATCGCCGTTTTTATCCGGAACACTCCAGTCGGGAGAAGTACCGCCTTCATCTGTCAATTCACCATTTAAACTACTGTTGAAATTTTTATGACTGCGATGAATCAACATAGAAAATTCAAAGTTTTTAAGGAATGTAATATTATTACTCCAGCTAAGCTGCCATTTAGGTTGTGCATCTTCATAAGCAGTTGGCAACCCATTAGCTCCGTTTGGTGTACCATACCATTGTGAAGGAGAATTACCCAAACGCAAACGCTGTGTACCAAAGGCACCAAACCCGGATGCAGCAGTTGCTTTTTCAGGAATATCTAATCTTGTGATTTCACTGTTGTTCTGCCACCAATTTACAGTTGTAGTCCATTTGATGTTTTTATTTTGTACCGGTGTGCCACCCAATGAAACTTCCCATCCATGGTTTTCAATATCACCTACATTGAATGCTTTCACAGAAGAAACTCCTGTACCCGGAGATAAGTTAAATACATCAATAAAGTCTTTAATATCACGGGTATAATAACTAACCTCACCAGTAATCCTGCTTTTAAAGAGAGCGAAATCAATACCCATTTCTACCTCCTTAGATGTTTCAGGTACTATAGCTGGGTTTCCTACTGTTGTTGGTGTAGAAGCTCCTGTAACTCCACCAATGGCAAAAGGAATAATATTGGTAAACTTGGAACCAAATGACGCCGGGTTACCTGTTTTACCGTAAGCCCCACGTATTTTAAACATATTGATGGCTGGTATTTTCCAGAAATCAAAGCTGGAAAGATTTACCGCCAATGAAGCTTTTGGAAAGGCGTACATTTTTTTGGTATCTCCATTCAGGCTTGATTTATCCATTCGTACCCCACCTGTAGCAATCACTTTATCATCCCAGTTTATTTCTTCCTGAGCCACCATTCCTACATCCTGCCAGCTGGATAGATCAAGGTTGGAAAGCTGAACAGCCGCATTAATGGTATTGGTAGTACCACGGGGTACGCCTTCACCCTGAAACCAGATAATTTTATTATCTGTTTCTAATCTTACTGTACCAACAGAAGTGGTGAAACCCCAATTTTTGTGCTCAAAATTATCTACCAGGAAGGCTTGCATGTTCAAATTCTTAGATCTGGTTGAAGTGTTTCTGACTGCTCCCGGGTTAGCCCTTTGTTGCTGGTATTGCAGCTCCTCTTTCATGTGCACAAAATTTTCCTGTTCCACCTGATCTATACCGCCCTGCATGGTAAGCTTTAATGAGTGCTTGGTTTTCCTGATCAGGTGAAAGGTATTATTGAAAGAAACTATAAAACGGTTTACTTTTTCATTATTCACGCCTTTGTCTACTATTTCCAACGGATTTTGTCCTGTGTATTTATTCGTTGGATACACTCCGTTAACAGGAAGCTGTGGCAGCCAGTTGGGAATATATGCAAGAGAATATCCTAATGAAACGCCGTTATTGTCATTACCACTAAAAGAACGGTCACTTTCGGTAACCATAACACTGCTTGCAATACCTATATCCCACCAGGTTTTTGGTTGAAGATCTAAATTCAACCGTACGCTGTTACGCTGATAACCAGTTCTTTTCTGGATACCGCTTTCATCCCAGCGGGATGCCCCGGCATAGTATTTTATTTTATCAGAGCCGCCAGATAATGAGATGCGGGTATTACTGATAAAACCGGTATTCCCATAAATGATATCTTCGTAATCCCATGTCTGATTAGTAGGATTTTTTAATGCTTTCTCTGCTGTATAATCAGCACCAGAGGCTTTATCGGTTCCAAACGAAAACTGTTTGTCCCAAACAGTTTTGTGCATACCTATGAGGTTGATTGCATTTGCCATTCCAAAATCCTGGCCAACATTGATACTCATTTTACCAGCTTTACCTCTTTTTGTGGTAATGATAACCACACCGGCATTAGCTCTTGTTCCATAGATAGCAGCAGCACTTGGTCCTTTAAGTATGGAAACGTTTTCAATGTCAGCTGGGTTAATATCCGCCAATCTGTTTGGCGCCTGATCTTGTGTGCCTGAAGTTTGACCGGTAGCACCACTGAAAGGGCCGGTACCGGCACCCGTCGAATTCTGTCCATTACTGATGTATACTCCATCAACAATATAAAGTGGTTCAGAACTTAAATTAATAGAAGAAATACCACGTAACCTGACAGAAAAGCCACCTCCGGGTGCTCCACTGTTGGCACTTATTTGTGCTCCGGTAATTTTCCCCTGCATGGCACCATCCAATGTTTGGGGGCGGGTATTACCAGTAAGTTGCTTGGCAGAAATAGTAGCAACTGAGTTGGCAGAATTAGATTTTTTTATAGAAGTTGCCAATCCGGTAACTACTACTTCACTCATACTGGTGTTATCAACTACTAGGCTGATTACACCACTATTTTTTGCATCGATAGTTTGGGATAAATAACCCACATAAGTAATGACCAGCCTTGCATCGCCATTGGCAACACTAATGGAAAATTTTCCATCGGCATCCGTTTGTACAAAATTCCTGGCGCCTCTGACTGAAACAGTAGCACCTTCAAGTGGTTTGTTGTTGGCATCCGTCACCCGGCCGTTTACGATAGTCTGAGCCATCAGCCATGCAGGTAACAGTAATACCAGCAATAGCGATAACGCTTTCATTTTTTTTCTCATGTTAACGAAGTTTTAGTTTAGCAATACAAATAATAAAATAAAGAGAAGATAGTTCTTAAGGGGGGAGGGGATTAAAAACAAGCCGAAAAAATAGTAAAAGACTCTGATTAATCCAAACAATCAATCAGATTTCTCGAGCATATGACATTCTGCTTACATATTTTGCTGCATCAGGGGATATCTTCCATGTCATATCTTTCTACTGATTCTATACCAGTCATATTCAGTAAACTCTGAACGAGGTTATCTAATTCTTCTTTATCATGTACATAAAGTTTGATATTACCTTCAAATAAGCCCTCTTTGGCCTCAATGGTAAGAGCGGCTATATTTATTTTCAAATCACCGGAAATAAGAGTGGTTATTTTATTCACTACTCCCACATCATCCATGCCTACAATCTTAACCCCTGTAAGAAAAGAAATCTCTTTGTTCTTGGCCCATTTGGTTTTTACAACTCTGTGCCCATAACTGGCTAATAATTTGGCAGCATTAGGACAGTTGGTGCGGTGAATGGTTAAGCCTTTCCCGGTAGTCACAAATCCAAACACATCATCACCCGGAATGGGTTTACAACAATTAGCCAGGTTATAAACAATCTTATCGCTGCTTTCTCCGAAAATGATAAGTTCTGCATCTTTTCTTGTGCCTGTTGCATGGTTAGGATTGTACTCTGGCTTTTCCGGTTGAATTTTTAATGGTCTCGGCGCTTCTATTTTATCACCAAGAATCTTAAAATCTTTCAAATCCTTGAGGTCAATATTCTTTACAGCAATCTGGTAAAACAAGTCAAGGTTGGATGTCAACTTGTACCATTGTACTAATTCATCAATATTATGCTGCGAAAATGAAACACCGGCACCTTCCAGTTTTCGTTGCAACGTGTATTTGCCTTCATCCCCGATTTTTCTTTTTTCTTCCCGCAGCGCATCCCTTATTCTTCCTTTTGCTTTAGAGGTTACTACAAAGCCCAGCCAGTCTTCAGATGCTTTTTGTTTATTGCTGGTAATAATTTCCACCTGGTCTCCGCTGTGCAGCTTATGACTAATGGGAACTAATTTATGGTTCACTTTAGCCCCAATCGTTTTTACACCGATAGCACTGTGTATACTAAAAGCAAAATCCAAAGCTGTAGAACCAACAGGCAACATCTTCACATCACCTTTGGGTGTATATACATATATCTCCTCTGCGAGAAAACTGGTTTTAAAATCCTGTAGAAAATCAATGCTATCTGTTTCCTGGTTGCTGATAACTTCCCTTATCTGCTGAAACCATTTATCAAACCGGCTTTCATCAGTTGTGCCTTCCTTGTATTTCCAATGGGCTGCCAATCCTTTTTCTGCAATTTCATTCATTCGCTTTGTTCGTATCTGCACTTCCACCCATTTACCTTGCGGCCCCATCACGGTAGTATGCAAGGCTTCATAGCCATTGCTTTTAGGATTGCTCAGCCAGTCTCTTAATCTTTCGGGTGAAGGATTATATTCATCTGTGATCATTGAATATACCTTCCAGCAATCTTCTTTTTCTCTTTCTGCTGGTGAGTCTAATATGGCACGGATAGCAAACAAATCATACACTTCTTCAAACTCCACTCCTTTCTTTTTCATTTTATTCCAGATGGAATGGATACTTTTCGGACGGCCAAAAATTTCTGCATTCAATTGAGCCTTCTCAAGTTTGTCTTTAATAGGTTTAATAAACTCATTGATATATTTTGTTCTGTCCTTTTTTGTTTCGGCAAGTTTTTTCGCAATGTCTTTATAAACATCCGGCTCCATATATTTCATGGCCAGATCTTCCATCTCAGTTTTAATATTATACAAACCCATGCGGTGTGCCAATGGCGCATACACATACACCGTTTCAGAAGAGATTTTCAGTTGCTTTTCCCGTTTCATGCTGTCAAGTGTGCGCATATTATGCAGGCGGTCGGAAAGCTTTATCAATATCACACGGGGATCATCTGTAAGCGTCAGCAATATCTTTTTAAAATTCTCAGCCTGTTGTGAAGCATTTACATCGATGACATTGGAAATTTTTGTCAACCCATCAACAATACGGGCAATCTCATTTCCAAATTCCCTTTCAATATCTTCCAGGGTAATGTCAGTATCTTCTACTGTATCATGAAGCAAAGCACAAATCGTAGAACGTACACCAAGGCCAATTTCTTCCACACAAATTTTAGCTACGGCAATGGGGTGAAGAATGTAAGGTTCACCACTTTTGCGGCGCATGGTTTTGTGGGCATCTGCAGCCATTTCAAAAGCTATGCGGATAAGAGCCTTATCACCCGGCTTTAATTTAGTTTTCAGCAGCTTCTGAAGGGAGCGGTATTCCCTCAGCAAGAGTTTTTTCTCCTCTTCCTCGTTCAAATTGTATTTAGGCTGCGCTACGGTTTCCATGAACAGCGAATTTACTGAATTACAGGCAGTCCGCTAAGCAGAAGCTGCCCCTGTTTCCTTAAAAACAATCTGTAACGGTTATCTTCTTTTGAATGAAGTATAAACATTAAAATCTTCTTTTGAAACCACCTGTCTGTAAAGCAAAATGCCCTACATTTGCAGCCCGAATTGCGGGTGTGGCGAAATTGGTAGACGTACCAGACTTAGGATCTGGCGCCGTGAGGCATGGGGGTTCGAGTCCCTCCACCCGCACTTTTTTTTGTTTTAGGTTGAATAGTTTAAAGTTTAAGGTTCTTCTACTCCAGACTTTCAACCCATTGTCCTGAATTTCAAAATTTGAGGTTAACCTCAAACATTAAACTTCAAACGTTTATGGCTACAGTTACTAAAGAAAACATCGGTCTGCTTCATGAAAAGCTGACAGTGAAATTAGAAAAGACCGATTACCTGCCTTCTTTTGAAAAGGCTTTAAAAGAGTACAGCAAAAAAGCAAATATTCCCGGCTTCAGAAAAGGAATGGTGCCTGCAGGGCTGATTAAAAAGATGTATGGTACCTCTCTATTTACAGATGAAGTATTAAAATCTGTTGACAAACAGTTAATCGACTACCTGCAGAATGACAAGTTGGACATTTTTGCACAACCGCTGCCGCTGGAAACAGATTTTTCAAAATTGGATGTAAATAATCCTGCTGATTATTCTTTCGAATTTGAAATAGGAATGAAACCTGATTTCAACCTGCCAGATTTAGCGAAAGCAAAAACTACCCGTTTCGTTGTTGCTGTTACTGATGAAATGATAAACAACGAAATTGACCGTTTGCAGAATCGTTACGGTAATATGAAAGATCTGGATACAGTGAATTCTAAAGACGATGTGCTGAATGTAATATTTATGGAAGCGGATGAAAACGGGAACGAAGCGGAAGGCGGCATAAAAAAAGATAATTCCTTACTGGTAAAATATTTTAAAGAAGATTTCCGCAACAATCTCTTGGGAAAAGTGACGAATGATTATGTAATTGTGCAACTGGATAAAGCTTTTGATAAAAAAGAACTGGATTTTATTCTCAGTGATCTGGGACTTGACAAAAATGACTCCACTGCTTCGCAAAAGCATTTCAAGATTCAGATCACCAAGATAGGGCTAATGGAAAAAAGAGAATTGAATGAAGAGTTCTTTACTCAACTGCACCCGGGACAGGAAATAAAAACGGAAGCTGATTTCCGTAATAAAATTAAAGAAGACATTCAGGCTTACTGGAACGGACAGGCCACTAATCAAATCCACGACCAGGCTTATCATGAGCTGATTGACCATACCGAAATAAAATTTCCGGAAGGCTTTTTAAAGAAATGGATAAAGACGCAGAACGGAACTCCGGAAAATCCACAACCTCACAAAAGTGATGAAGAGGTGGAAAAAGAATTCCCCACTTTTATCAACCAATTGAAATGGACATTGATTTCTGAAAAAGTGGTACATGATAATGCAATAGAAGTAAATCCGGATGAAATCAGGGTTTTTGCAAAGCAACAACTGTTCAGCTATATGGGTGGAGCAAACCTGAGCGATGACCAGCCTTGGGTAGCTGACTATGTAGAAAAAATGATGAAAGACAGAAAGTATGTGGAAGAAGCTTATGGCCGCATACAAACGCAAAAGATATTTGAATGGGCAGCCACACAGGTAAAACCTAAAGACAAAGACATCAGTGCAGAAGAATTTACCAAAATGGTAGAGGCGCATCAGCACCATCATCATTAATGGCTTAAGGTTTCAAATTTCAAAAGATTAAGGTTCTGGTTATTCCGGAACCTTTTTATTTATGCCAATTCGTCTTAATTTTTATAATTCGTGACACTGATTTTGTGGTTTTGGCATTTGGACGGATATTTGATGAGTCCAAATGTCTAAAGTTCAAGGATTAATAATTTTGGCTGGCAAGATTTCAATATTCATAAAGCTGTTCCGGATTAGATAACTTTAAACTTTAAACCCTAAACTTTTAAACTTTCTTACATGACGTTTAATTCGGAATTTGAAAAATATGCGGTGAAACACCGTGGCCTTTCCAGCAATACGTTACACAGCTATGCTTCTCATTTGGTAACCGGTATGACGCCAAACATTATTGAAGAACGTTCATTGAACGTTGCCGTAATGGATGTGTACAGCCGGTTAATGATGGATCGCATCATCTTTTTAGGCTATCCTATTAATGATGAAATAGCCAACATTGTTACTGCACAATTATTGTTTCTTGATTCTACCGACAGGTCAAGAGATATTAATATGTACATCAACAGTCCGGGTGGTAGTGTGTATTCTGGTTTAGGAGTATACGATACCATGCAATATGTAAGCCCTGATATTGCCACTATTTGTATTGGTGTGGCCGCCTCTATGGCTTGTGTATTGTTAGGTGCCGGTACAAAGGGCAAGAGAGCTGCATTAAAACATTCCCGCATCATGATGCACCAGCCAAGCGGTGCTATTGGTGGACAGGCAAGTGATATAGAAATTACGGTGAATGAAATCCGTAAACTGAAAAGAGAATTGTATGAAGTGGTAAATCATCATACGGGTAAATCCATTGAACAGATTGAAAAAGATTTTGACAGGGATAACTGGATGACAGCTGCCGAAGCAAAAGAATATGGATTGGTGGATGAAGTGTTGCTGACGAATCCGAGGAAGGTGAAGAAAGATTAATCCAGATGTGGTAATGTGATGATTTGCAAATGTGCAAATGATTACATTCCTCAATGCAGGTTATATTTGTTGAATAGAATTACCTCAATACAAGTGTGCGACGCAACAAAGATGATAGTAGCAATACAGCTGGTAAACAAAAAATAAAAAACTAGAAATAAAAAAGTATGAACCGTAATCAATTTTTATACAACGACTGGAGAATGGAAGATGAAGAAGAAAAAGAAGAACAACCTAAGAGTGATCTGGGCATGTTCAGCAAAAAATTGGAAAGATATTTTTTTGAAAAAAGAGCTGTATACTTATGGGGAGTCGTGGACGATAAAAGTGCTAAAGACATCGTAAGTAAACTGCTGTTGCTGGATGCTGATAAGCCCGGCGAAGAAATTAAATTTTACATTAACAGTCCGGGTGGTGTGGTAACAAGTGGTATGGTGATGTATGATACGATGCAGATGATTAGCAGTCCGGTAAGTACTATTTGTATGGGACTTGCAGCATCTATGGGTAGTATTTTATTGAGTGGTGGTGTAAAGGGTAAGCGTTATATATATCCGCATGGCGAGGTGATGATTCATCAACCATCGCTGGGTGGTTATATACAAGGCGTAAGTACCGATTTGGAAATACAAGCCCAACAAACCCGTCGGGTAAAAGAGATAGGTGCTACCATACTGGCTAATAACTGCGGTAAAACGGTGGAACAAATAATGAAGGATTTTGACCGTGACTACTGGATGGATGCCAAAGAAGCTATTAAATATGGCATAGCTGATAAGCTGGTTGATAAGCTCTAAGTTTTTATTAATCAACTATTTATAAAATAATTGCAAATAAAACCGCTCCTCTCGGGGTGGTTTTATAATTTTGTGTGTTACCAACCCTTTATTATTTCGTTACACCTTAAAGAAGCATGGCAAAAAATCCTCTACATTGTTCATTCTGTGGCCGTAGCAGAGATGAAGTTAAAATACTGATAGCTGGTCAGGAAGGGCACATTTGTGAAAACTGTGTGGAGCATGCCCGTGAAATTATTGATCAGGAACTAACCATAAAAGACGACAAAAATTCTTCCGCCTTTAAGCTCACTGTAAAAAAGCCAATAGAGATAAAGAAATTCCTGGATGAATATGTGATAGGACAGGACGATGCGAAGAAGGTGCTGGCGGTGGCTGTTTATAATCACTACAAAAGATTGCAGCAAAAACCCAGTGAAGGACTGATGAATACTGGTGAAGTTGAGATTGAAAAAAGTAACATCATCATGGTGGGTGAAACTGGTACAGGTAAAACCTTGCTGGCTAAAAGTATTGCCCGGATGCTGAATGTCCCTTTCGCTATTGTTGATGCAACAGTATTTACTGAGGCTGGTTATGTGGGTGAAGATGTGGAAAGTATTCTGACCAGATTATTACAGGTTTGTAACTATGATGTTTCTGCTGCCGAAAGAGGCATTGTTTATATTGATGAGATAGATAAAATTGCCCGTAAGGGAGATAACCCTTCCATTACCCGTGATGTGAGTGGCGAAGGCGTGCAACAGGGAATGCTGAAGTTATTGGAAGGAACAGATGTTCTTGTTCCACCACAAGGGGGAAGAAAACATCCCGAACAAAAACTTATTAAAATCAACACACAGAATATTCTCTTTATTTGCGGTGGTGCTTTTGATGGTGTAGATAAAATCATTGCCCGCCGGGTGCAGACCAATACCATTGGTTTTAATGTTGACAAGGAATTGCAGGATAATATGAAGAAAAACCTGCTTCAATTTATAAATGCTACCGACCTGAAATCATTTGGATTGATTCCCGAGTTATTAGGACGGTTGCCGGTGGTTACACATCTTAATCCGCTCGATAGAGAAACACTCAGGCTTATTCTTACTGAACCGAAAAATGCCCTCTTAAAGCAATACACAAAGTTATTTGAACTGGAAGGTATTGAGTTGACGATTGAAGAAAATGTATTAGATTTTATGGTAGAAAAAGCACTGGAGTATAAACTCGGTGCCAGGGGCCTTAGAAGTATTTGCGAAGGCATTCTTACTGATGCCATGTTTGAATTACCTTCTTCAAACGAAACGCATTTTACACTGCAACTGGAATATGCTCAACGGAAATTTGATAAAAATAAATTGAGTTTCCTGAAAGTGGCGTAAATAGAAACTCCGATTTTCAGGGTTAAAAGATTATAATGATATTTGGTCAGACGTTATTGTCTGACCATTTTTTTAAATAAAAATATGCAGGAACTGATTGACAAATTAAAAGCAGAAGCCGGTCTTACTGATGAGCAGGCAAAAAAAGCCGTAGAGGCTGTAAAGAATTTTGTAGTTGAGAAATTTCCTATGCTGGAAGGTGCTGTGAGTAATATTTTTGGTGGCGATTAATACATCCCACCAAAAATATTTCCTCTTCCTTCGCACTTACTTAGTGTGAAGCATTTACTTTATATCCTTGCAATGTTTTCCTTTTGGATTATTCGCAGCCTGATAAGGACTGATTGCACGGCTGCATGATTGAAAAATTACACTGGCAACAATCAATAAAAGAACAATTCTTGTTTTCATAATTAGCGGATTTTTAGTTTCGCTAAAGTATATGCTACCAGCCATAAAACCTATATAGAAATACGTCTGAAATATACTTGTCCAGTCTACAGAGATTAACTATAAGTTGTTGCGAAGTATTACAGCGAAAACCACCGTTTTAATCAATTTTATTGGGAATAATTTGTTTGAACCAAGTCTTTTACTGTCGCTTAATTTTTCTTACTGAAGGATAGGCTCTTAAATACTCCCTTGTTTTTAATCCTGATTCTTTTATGTCTGCATCTTTCCATTTGCCGTTTGAAGCGGCTGATGGCTTTAATACCGAGCAGGTTTCATTTTTATCGGAAACTGACCAGGTAATCCAGCTTAACCTTTTTGCATCCATCCAGTCAATCCATTTTTTCCATTCTTCATAATTCATTGGTCCATCACCTGTAGCTTCCATACCCGCTGACTCAGAAATAAAAATCGGAAGCCCTTTACTGATAGCAGTATCTGTTCTGTCACGCAGCCATTGCTTATGAGTGGCGGCATAAAAATGTACAGTGTACATGAGGTTATCAAACCCTTTAATAGGGTCATTCGCAGGCAAGTGAATATCCTGATCCCAACGTGGGCTGCCGACTAATATGATATTATCAGTATCAATAGCCCTGATGGTTCTGATTACTTCTATTGAATATTTTTTTACCTCATCCCAGCTTTCATAGTCCGGTTCATTGAAGATTTCATAAATAACATTGGGATACTTAGCATAAGTGATTGCCATTTCTGCAAAAAATATTTTTGCTTCTGCTAACTGAATGTTATGACTGTGCCAGTCAATTATCACATACACCCCTTCTTTGATAGCTGCATCCACCACCGCTTTCATTTTTTCTTTTGACCAGTCTGGCAATTGCAGGTAACCATCTTTTCCATTTACGTTCTCCACCCCCATTGATGCCCGTACTACAGAACAGTTCCAATCTTTGTACAATGTCTTCACAGCATCTTTAGTATAAAACCTTGGCCATAAATTATGCCAGCCAAAACTCATTCCTCTTAATACAACTGGATTATTTTGTTTATCTACCAACTGAGTGCCGGTTACTTTTAGCTGGCCGTATCTCTTTACCGGTTGTGCAGTAACCATAATACAGGTAGTGATAGATAATGCAGCAAGAGCTATTTTAAAGTTCATTCTAAATTTATTTTCCCTGTTCACCATTACAAATAGCCTGGTATCAGAAAGAACGCATGAGTTGTAATAAATAAAAAATACATGTCATTATTTTCATGTTGTTTGTATATCAATTCTATTAATAATCTCCAAACAGGCCCTTGTATTGTGATACGGGCATTTCCAAAAACCAGCTTTATCTTTTTGCATAGTAGAATAATCCTCATTTATTCCCCAAAACCATTCCCCGTACTTATTATCTTTGATAAAATTTTTTACAAATTGCCAGCTGTTTAAAGAATGTTGTAAATACTTTTCATCACCGGATAATTGATAGGCATTAAAAAATCCTACCATTGATTCCGCCTGTGGCCAGGAATGTTTTTCTTTAACCCAATGAGTAATTGCCGGATCATACTCATACCACAAACCGCCATCCTTATCGAGTGCTTTCATGGATGTAGTTGCCAATTCCAATGCGATTTTTTTGTATTGACCTATGTACATTTCATTTCCTGAAATTTCTGCACAGTTATATAATAGCCAGGAAGCTTCGATATCATGGCCAAAAGACTGAAGAGAAGATTTTACTTCCCACTCAACAGTCATAAAAAGATGAAGATGCCCAGTAGTATTATCAATAAAATATTTTTCGAAAATATTCAGCAACCCAACAATTTTATCCTTTAATACAATATCCGGCCACACCTGGTATAGATTTGCATAGGCTTCAATAATATGAAGGTGCGTATTCATTGTTTTCTTTTCATTATTATCTTTCTCACTTAAACGCAGATCATCAAGTGGTCCCCATTCTCTGGTAAATGCTTCAATGTAACCATCTTTTGCATTATCAAAGCTGAATTTCTCAATACACTCAAACATATTTTTGGCATACTGAAGTGCTTTTTCATTACGGGTTATTTTGTAAAATTCTACAAGGCCATATATAAAAAATGCCAGGCCATATACCTGTTTTTTACTATCAAGCATTTTGCCATTATGATCCAGTGACCAAAAAACGCCACCATATTCATAATCAATAAAATATTTTTCCAGATAGTTAAATGCTCTTGTAGCAATTTCAGCACACCGTTCATTAGTGGAGTATTGACAAGCTGCTGAAAAAGTCCAGAGAATACGACTGTTTAAAACAACTCCTTTGGGGGCCAATGGATTCACCACATTATCGTTGGAAACAGCACCAAAAAAACCACCCCGCTTTTCGTCAACTACATTGTTAATCCAGTATGCCAGTATATCTTCTAACTCCTGCTGCAATTCTTTTCTGTAATTGAGCAAAGTACCGGTATAACCAATCTCCATTTTTTTCGTTGCATCCATTCGTTTATTTACTGTGTTTTTTTTCTTGTGTTGAAACAGAAGAACAAGCTATTACAGCTGACTTATTTTTCTCAATCAGCTCAATCAACGTTTTAACTGTTGCAGCAGAACTGAACCCATCCGGAGCAGTATTCATAACATAATCCAACAACTTGTCAATAGTAGATGTTGCCACATGCAATCGTGTATCTGAAGAAGCATAATAAATGAATACCGTTCCATCATCATCAGCAATCCAACCATTACTAAAAACCACATTTGATACATCTCCGGTTCTTTCATCTCCTTCAGGTGCCATAAAGAAACCTGCCGGTTTATAAATAATCTTTGTTATATCCATCAAATCTGTCATAAACATATATAAGACGTATCTTAATCCGGCTGCTGTATTTCTTACACCGTGTGCAAGGTGCAACCACCCTTTCGCTGTTTTGATCGGGGCCGGCCCAAGCCCATTTTTCAGTTCATAAACTGTATGATATATTTTGTGATCAATTACAATCTCTCTATCTACTTTTGCACATTCGATGGACTTACTAAGAGCAAATCCGATGCCACCACCTTTACCGGCTTCTATAAAACTATCCTGTGGTCTTGTGTAGAAGGCATAACATCCATTAAAAAATTCAGGATGCAATACCACATTCCGTTGCTGAGGAGATGGTGTAACAAGGTCATTTAATCGTTCCCAGTTTACCATATCTTTTGTTCTTGCAATACCACATTGGGCAATGGCGGCAGACTGATCACCTTCCTCCGCTGAGGGATCCCTTCTTTCTGTACAAAACAAACCATACACCCACCCATCTTCATGCTGTACCAACCGCATATCATAAATATTGGTATCTGGTACCGGAGTCTCAGGCATAATTACCGGGAAATCCCAAAACTTAAAATTATCAATACCCGTAGGGCTTTCTGCTATTGCAAAAAAAGATTTACGATCAACTCCTTCAACCCTTGCAACTACGAGGTATTTATCATTCCATTTAATAGCACCGGCATTCAATACTGCATTAATGCCAAACCGTTCCATCAGGTGCGGGTTTGATTCTTTGCTCAAATCATACCGCCAGAATAATGGCGTATGCTGTGCCGTAAGTACGGGATTTGAATAACGGTTTATCACACCATTACCCAAGCCTATTTTCGCATTTGGCTGATGTAATAATTTATCCTGTTCTTTTTCTAATGCTGCCAAACGGCTAAAAAAAATATTTGTCATACTCTTTTTATTTAAACGATCAATCTTCCAGCTTATTCCACCAGGTTCTTTTTAAAATAAAAATTATAACAGCCAGTATTACCAATGTGATAAATAATGGAAGGTGCATACTCAAAATAAGATACATGGGTAAGATAGTAAGACACAGTTGTGCGATGATACCTAATACCACGTTAAACATATCCAGCTTAAACCTTTTATTACCAACAAATGTTGGATCATCTGCAACGACTAATTGATGAATAGGTTTCCAAAACCCCCAGGGCCGTACTGTTTTATAAAATGATTTCAATGTAGGTTCATCAGTTGGCGGTGATGAATAGGTACCCATTATACATCCGGCCATAGACAACACAAATAATAGTGGCCACCAATACAATTGCGAATGTGCAGGTATAAATTTTGCCATAACCAACGCCCCAACAATACCTATCGTCATGCCCCAGAAAAAACCATTGGCATTAAATCGCCACCAATACCATTTCAGGCAATTAGCAGCAACATATCCCCCATATAATCCACCTACAATCCATTGCAGCAGATTATTAACATTCGTAGCCATAAAGCCAAAGAAGATACCAACTGCCACTACCAGCACACCCATTAAGTAATTCATAGAAATTATCTTCTTATTACTGGCATTGGGGTTTACATACTTCAGATAAATGTCGTTAACGATATATGCCTGTGCAGCATTCAGTGTACCACTAAACGTACCCATAAAAGCACCCAGCAAACCCGTAAGTACAATTCCTAAAATGCCGACTGGCAGAAAAGTGTTTATAGTAGCAGGCAATACTTTTTCAAAATCAGTAACCCCATCCGGGCCTTTTAAATGAAGCTGATTGTAATACAATAATGCGAGAACTGTCAGGCCAATAATCATTGTATAACGGATAGGCAATAAAATGATACTTACAAAACCTGTCATCTTACTTGCTTCTTTAGGACTGCGGGTACTTAATACCTTTTGCATATCATAGTTAGGTGCGGGGCCGGCAAGAGAAGCAAAAACCCCTTTCAATAACATCATCATAAAAAACAAGCCGAATAAACTAAACCCATCGTCTGCTATTTTTTTATTTGCATCTGTGGCAATTGCGGACCAATCCAGATTAAGGTTCCAACCGAAAAAAGGATTACTCCATCCATAAGGCACATTCAGCGTTTTGCCGCTAAGATGCTGCATTGCGATTACACCGATTGCAATACAGGCAATGGTCATTACGATATATTTAATAACATCGCCCAAAACAATACTGTGCATACCGCCTAATATGGAATAGAACATGGCAAAGAGAGTAAAGACGATGCCATAGAAATGTGGGACATATTTTTCTGTTACATGAAAAGGCACATAGTGTTGTACCACATCCCAGGGAATGAAGACCTGCATAAACTTTCCTAATCCTATAAAACCATAAGCAAGAAAGCCAAGACAACTAATTAATGCAAAGGCAATAACTATTATATGAGAGCCCTTAACACCAGCACCCTTGGTACCAAATCTTGTCTGTAACCATTCAGCGCCGGTATTGGCATTACTGCGCCGCAGCCACTTACTCAAAAACATCATCATAAATACCTGGTTGAAAACCGGCCATAGCCATGGTATCCAGATACTTTTTAATCCGTACACAAAACAAAGAGCCACCATCCACATAGTGCCGCTTATATCAAACATATCACTGGCATCGCTAAGGCCAAGCATATACCAGGGAAGGCTTTTCCCACCCATAAGGTAGCTTTCTTTATTCTGCCGTGCCTTCTTTCTAAAATACCACCCGATCATCAGCATCAAAGCGAGGTACACTAAAACAATAGTTATATCTAACATGGTTAATCTCATCCGGTGGCTGTGATTGATCAGTTATTAATTAATACCAATAAAATAAAAATAAGGTTGCAGACTGAAGAATCAGCCCGCAACCATCTGCTTTTCGACTGCTTATAGAAAACTATTGATAAAGTTTTTCTTTGGTAACTTCTTCTTGGAATAGTGTTTTTTTATGCTGATAAAATTTAAAAAAATTATGTTGAGTTGCTTCGCCTTCATATGGCACATAATATTCAAACTCCCCATTTGGTTTTTTTCCTGCATTTCGCCAGCCTAAAACATAAGATATTTGATGATCCTGCAATGCTCTTAAAAAAGTACCCGTCCACCAATTGCTATCAGATAAATTTCCACCAAATTCCGTTAAGGCAGGAATTTTATTCTTCTCTCTGGCAATTGTTTCAAGCATGGTCAGCATACTGCCAATATCCTGAGTAAACTTCTCATTAGATGAGTTGCGTTGATATATATCAAACCCGACAATATCCACCCACTCGTCCCCCGGATATTTTAACAGGTATTCATCGCTGGATAAAAAACGATCCGTGTTATACGCAAATAAAAGATGATGAATATTTTTTTCGATGTTTAAATAGCTGACAGTAAAAATCCATAATTTTTTATACTCTTCTGGAGTGCAATGCTTTCCTCCCCACCAAAACCAGTTACCATTTAATTCATGAAAAGGTCTGAAAATAACCGGTATAAATTCTCCGCTGTTTCCTTTTAAACCGAGCATAAACGCAGCCACTTTATCCAACCATGCCTTATAAACCACATGTTTACTACCACCCGGTAATACAGATGCCACCGTTCCTTCAGCAGGATCCCAGGCAGATTTACCTGTAAGCGGATTATTCAAATGCCAGCTGATTGTAATAACGCCTCCTCTTGCATACGCTTCTTTAATGTACTGCTGCATATTAGAAAAAGGCACTCCATCAAGGTTGAGTAATTTATCAATTTCAAGGTGTCCTAATTCCCATCCATAGACTGCAGGATAGTCACCGGCAACATCCTTTACATCGCTGCGACCAGTTTCATACTTCCAATTTACACCATAGGCAAGATCATCCTGGTGTCCAAACATAAAACCCCGCTGTTTGAGCCTGTTTAAATTTTTATATAAGATACGGGTTTCTTTTGTTGCTGCTTTATCGCACGGTGTTATACTTTGTGAAATTGCAACATGAGGAATAAGAAAAAGAAGTAAGAAACTTACGCAAACACTTAAGTTTGATGCCATGTTGGTTTGTTTCGGCTCAGATAAGCTCATATAGCAATATATCGGATCAAAAGTAATTTTCTTGCTACACTAAAAACTAATACTATTTCAACAAAATTCAATATTTTATCAAAGTAACTGCCTTTAAAAACCTGGGTACAAAGTATACTTATTTTACAATTATCACATCCTTTTCTCCGAAAAAACAATTGATACTATTTTATCTTTAATTCAATAATTTTAGTGAATAATCTGATTGCCATGCAAAAAAGTATCATGCGGGAAATCACCCCGCTGACCAGTAGCGATTGCTTTACCATTATCAGCCGTGTAAAATCTGAATTTAATTTTCCGATACATTCGCATGAAGAATTAGAATTAAATTTTATTAGTAATGCCAAAGGTGCCAAAAGGTTGATCGGCGACCATATTGCTGAAATAGATGACCTGGAACTTGTATTAATTGGCTCTAACCTTCCACATGCCTGGCAAACGCATTTATGCAAAAGCAGGGACATAAATGAAATTACTATTCAGTTTCATAAAGATCTTTTTGATGAAAAATTTCTACGGAGGAATCAAATGAGTTTCATCAGGAATATGCTGGAACGATCAGTAAAAGGTATCCTGTTTTCTAAACAAACCATTCAGCAGATTAAACCAAGGCTTTCTGTATTAAAGCAGAAACAAGGTTTTGACTCTGTACTTGAATTGTTATCGATTTTACACGACCTATCTGTATCCCGGAACATGCACACTTTATCTGATGCTACTTTTAACAACGCAGAAATATCCTATAATAGCCGAAGAATTGACAATGCCTTTGAATATATGAACCGGAATTTTCATAAATCCATTTCATTAACAGAAGTATCAAAACTTGTAAATATGACAGATGTATCTTTCAGCCGTTTTTTTAAAACACGGACCGGAATAACATTTATGGATAGTTTACTTGAATTACGGTTGGGTAATGCATCAAGACTGCTTATAGATACCACGCAATCCGTTGCAGAAGTAGCCTATAATTGCGGCTTTAATAATATTTCCAATTTCAACCGCCTATTTAAAAAAAAGAAAGGATGTACTCCTAAAGAATTCAGAGAAAGTTATAGCTACGGAAGCAGGATATTTATTTAAAAAAGTATCATTCTTCAATTATAAAAAAAACATAATAATTTT
>JANMFO010000176.1:0-5077 GCA_031374245.1 Chitinophagaceae bacterium
ATGAAAGACTGGTTGAATCAATGGCCAGCATATACCAATACATCTTACAGAGAGCAGCCCCTGACAGATCCATATGCGTCGGCTAGTGATAAAAAAATTACTACTGACGGATGGTTCACTGACTTTCTTCCTGACCTTAACCAGCGGAATCCCTATGTTGCTAACTTTTTAATTCAATATGCAGTATGGGCTACCGAAGAGTTTGGTATTGATGGCTGGAGAGTGGATACTTATTTCTATAACGATCCTGTTTTTTTAAATAAGATCAATGATGTGTTGCTAAAAGAATTTCCATTACTTACTATTTTCGGTGAAACATCTGTTAATACTGTTACCAGTGGTGCCTTTTTTTCTGCTAATAATCTGGACATACCTTTTAAACATAACATTCCCGGCATAACTGATTTCCCTGTTTTTTATGCGATGATAGATGGCCTGAATCAACCTGTTGGCTGGTCAGATGGGGTCAATCGTTTATACAATACACTGGCGCAGGATATTTTATATAAAAAGCCATTTGACAATTGCATATTTCTTGACAATCATGATCAGGATAGAATTTACTCTGTGATTGGCGAAGACTTCAACAAATTTAAAATGAGTATCAACTGGCTTCTTACTTTAAGAGGCATCCCGCAACTTTATTATGGTACTGAAATCCTGATGAAGAATACAAGGAACCCAACCGATGCTGAAGTAAGAAAAGATTTTCCCGGTGGATGGATGGGCGATGGTTCTAATAAATTTACTAAAGAAGGAAGAACAGAACAGGAGCAGGCTGCATGGGAGTACATTTCGGGATTGGCCAATTACAGGAAAGGTTCAACAGCAATTACAAAAGGCAAAATGATGCAGTATGTTCCGCAGGATGGATTCTATGTTTATTTCCGGTATGATAATAAGCAAACGGTGATGGTAGTAAGTAACACTGGTACCAAACCAGTGAAACCGGACTGGAATCGTTTTGAAGAACGAACTGGTAGTTTTAGTAAAATTAAAAATGTTATAACCGGAGAAATAAAAGCATTTACTGACCTTGAAATTCAATCTAAAGAAAGCTTTGTATTTGAGTTACTGAAATAGTTAAACAAGTTTTTTAATCGACTGATTTCTTCTTAAATTACAATATGTCTAAAGCGAAGAAACCAACGTCAGATTTAAATGAGGTCGCTGCTGGGCCAGTAATTTCGGGAAACTCTCCTGCCAATTTGCCTGTTTCATACGAGAAGATAAATTTTGTTGACACCACAAAGCCAGTTTGGAATTATTCATTACTTACCAATGATGATGTAATAAATTATCAGAATGGTACCAATTATCAACTATACAAAAAATTCGGTTCTCATTCCATACAGGTAAATGAGGTATGGGGTATGTACTTCTGTGTGTGGGCTCCCAATGCCACTTCGGTTTCAGTAAAAGGAAATTTCAACGACTGGAAAAATAATGAATATGAATTGAATCCCCGCTGGGATAAAAGTGGAATTTGGGAAGGGTTTATTCCCCATTTTAAATTAGGCGAAGCATACAAGTACCATATCATTGGTTATGATAAACGAAAAATTGATAAAGGGGATCCATTCGCTAATTTCTGGGAGAAAAGACCACAAACTGCCAGCATTACCTGGGATATGTTCTATGAGTGGAAGGACGAAAAATGGATGAAGAGCAGGAAGAAGAAAAATGCACTGGATGCGCCGTGGAGTGTGTATGAAGTGCACCTGGCAAGCTGGCAACGGCCCGATGCTAATGATGAAGAGACATACAATACCTATGATCAACTAACAGAACGGTTAGTGCCATATATAAAAGAGTTAGGATTTACCCATGTAGAATTTATGCCGGTAACGGAACATCCGTTTGACGGTAGCTGGGGTTATCAGTGTACCGGTTTCTTTGCCGCCACTTCAAGATTCGGTGATCCACAGGGATTGATGCGGTTAATAGATGCTTTTCATCAGGAAGGAATTGGTGTGATACTGGATTGGGTGCCTTCACATTTCCCTTACGATGCACACGGACTTTTTATGTTCGATGGGGCACATACGTATGAATATGCAGATATGCGGAAAGGCTATCATCCTGACTGGAACAGTTACATTTTTAATTATAAACGGGGAGAGGTAAAATCATTTCTTATCAGCAGTGCGAGGTACTGGTTTGATATGTTTCATATTGATGGGATAAGAGTAGATGCTGTTTCTTCTATGCTAAAACTAAATTACTCAAGAGAAGAAGGAGAGTGGGAGCCCAATGAGTTTGGCGGCAATGGAAATATTGAAGCTATTGCTTTTATTAAAGATTTAAATGCAACTATTTACCGTGATTTTCCTGATGTGCAGACTATTGCAGAAGAAGCTACCGACTGGCCGTGTGTATCCAAACCCACCTGGCAGGATGGATTGGGCTTTGGTATGAAATGGATGATGGGCTGGATGCATGATACATTGGACTATTTTAAAACAGACCCATTGCTACGGCAGTTTGAGCAAAATAAATTTTCATTTAGCATGGCATATTATAATGATGAAAATTTTATGCTGCCGTTGAGTCATGATGAAGTGGTGCATGGCAAAAGCCCGATGCTGTATAAAATGCCGGGAGATGAATGGCAGAAGTTCGCCAATCTACGGCTAATGTATACTTATATGTGGGCACACCCCGGAGCTAAACTTTTATTCATGGGTAATGAGTTTGGACAGACGAGTGAATGGAATTATAAATCAGAATTGGACTGGGCATTGTTACAATTCGACGGGCACCGGTTACTAAAAGATTGTGTGGGGGATTTAAATAAGCTATTGAAGGCTGAACCCGGATTACATAAAAAACAGTTTAGCATTGATGGCTTTGAATGGGTGGATTTAGATCACCGGGCCGAAAGTGTTATTGTTTTCAAAAGAAAAGGCGAAACTGTGGCGGATGACTTGCTGATTATCCTTAATATGACTCCTGTAGTGAGGAATGACTGGGAGATTTATGTGACTGGTAAAATGTATAACAAAGAGATTTTCAATAGCGATGAGCAAAAATATTGGGGTACAGGGGATGTTTTTAACCCAGAAATAAGGTGCGAATTAGTGGACGCAGATCAACAAAAATATAAGCTGATCGTAAATTTACCTGCACTTGCTGGGATCATCCTGAAATAATTACTACTTTGGAATGGTATTGGCTTATTAGAAGCCGGTTAAGTTTGATTAGTCATTTGTAAAATCTACTTTAGCGATGAGAAAAGTATTCAAAATCCATCCTAATAACAACCCTATGATCCGCAAGATTTTATCTACTATTTGCTTTGTGCTGGTGGTTTCTTTAGCTCATTCGCAAACTTCTATTACAGCTATTAAAATTGGCGTAGACAGTGCCGATTATTTTCTGCAAAAAGGTTTACTGGAAAAGCAAAATGGCCGGCGACTGGAGTCGTTGAAAAACTTTGAAAAAGCCGCTCGTTATGATGCTAACAGTAAAGCGATTACTACTGAGCTGGCATCTGCCTACTTTGATTTGCGCCGCTATAACCTGGCAAGAGATTCTTATAAAAAATTAATAGACTTAGGGGACGCATCTTCCGCTAATTATAAACAAGTGATGACACTTTCATTTCAGTTGAAACAAAATGAAGATGTTTTGTTGTATGCTGATAAACTAAAAAAAGCTGACCCAACTGAAAAAGTTAGTTTTTATATCGGTAAGGTTCATTATGATATGGATAACTATGGTGAGGCTATCAAGTTTTTAAATGAAGCGGCTAAAGAAAGCCCTGAAAATGGAGAAGTGCCGTATATGATAGCTCATAGCTATGCGGATATGATGAACTTTAAATTGGCTATTCCATATTTTCAGAAAGCTATTCAATTAGATGCTACAAAAAGCTACTGGGTGTATGAATTAGGTCTTATTTGTTATGCCATGCATGATGATAAAAATTCATTGAAATACATTCTGGAAGCTGGTGAAAAAGGATATAAAAAAGATAATGATTACCTGGAAAATCTTGCTATTGCTTACCTGAATGTAGGTGACCTTGAACATGGTGTAGCCATGCTGGATGAAATATTGAAAAGAAAGCCCAGCGATTTGAACATCCTGAACATGGTGGCTGAAGCATATTATTACAAAGGGAAATACCAATTAGCTATTGACTACTGGGATAGAGTATTGGAGTATGATAAAACCTCTGCCAGTTCATTATTTATGATTGGCATGGCTTATCAGAAGAAAGGGGAGAAAGAGAAAGGTATTGCACTTTGCGATAAAGCAATTGAAATGGATCCTAATCTTGCTGGTAACAAGCAAAAGAAAATGATGGCTGGACTTTAGTGAGTTGTTAGTCAGGAGTCCTGAGTCGGCCTAAAAAATAGTTAAAGCAATCATGAAATTATTTGTGATTGCTTTTTTCTTTTCTACTGACTAACAACTTATAACTTACGACTCTTATTTACATTCTCTCCGGTACCTTAATCCCCAGCAAACTCATTCCTGAAGCAATCACATTCGCTGTCATTTCTGATAGTTTAAGACGTAACTGTTTCTTTTCTTCAGACTCTGCATTCGTAACAGAATGTTCGGTATAGAATGTATTGAATGATTTGGCAATAGTAAATGCATAGATAGCAATCAATGAGGGGTTATGCTCTGCGACTGCCTGTTCAATAATAGTTGGATATTGTTCCAGAGAAATAACAAGGTCTTTCTCCAGTTTCAATAAACTGCTTCCAACTTGTGCCTTCTCCTTTGTGCCTTGTGCCTTACGAAGTACCGACTTAATCCTTGCATGAGTGTATTGTACAAATGGCCCGGTAAAACCATGAAAATCGATAGACTCTTCCGGGTTGAAAATCATTTTCTTTTTTGGGTCAACTCTCAGCAGGAAAAACTTCAAAGCTCCTAATGCAATCGTATCATATAGTTCTTTCAGTTCTTCGTCTGTAAAATCTTTAACCTTTCCTAGTTCTTCTGTTTTATTCCTTGCCACATTCACCATTTCTTCAATCATATCATCAGCATCCACCACTGTTCCTTCACGGCTTTTCATTCTGCCGGTTGGCAATTCCACCATGCCATAACTTAAATG
>JANMFO010000223.1:0-3448 GCA_031374245.1 Chitinophagaceae bacterium
CGCCTTTATAAAAACTGGTTTTCAGGAAAAAGATGAAAACAATAGCCGCAATAATACCAGCAATACCAATAAATAAAAATAAAAGGCTCTCTTGCTTTTCTCCTGTAAAGTATTTTTCAATATCTGCTTTGGTAAACATGGCTTGAAGTTTTTATTCTTTAATTGCTTTCAGCATTTCGCTGCTTGTTGGTGATATAGATGGACCGAAATAATTCGTCAACACACCTTGTTCATTCACAACATATTTAGTAAAGTTCCAGGATGGCACTTTATTGTTCCAGCCATTTTTTACTTCTTCGGTCAGCCATTGAAATACACTATTCTGTTGCGGCGATTTCACTACTACACTTTTTTGCATCAGCGGAAAGGTAACTCCATAATTTTTTTTACAGAATGCTGCTATCTGCTCATCGGTTCCTTTTTCCTGTTCTTTAAAATCATTGGCGGGAAACCCAAGCACTATCAGCTTATCTTTGTATTGTTCTGCTAATTGCTGAAGCGTTTCATATTGATCAGTATAACCACATTCGCTGGCCGTATTCACCAACACCACTTTCTTACCTTTTAGTGTAGCAAAGTCTAATACAGTACCGTCATTAAACACCCCCTTCAATGTATAAAATGAAACCGGTGGTTGCTTATTCCCTGATAACTCTTTTGCATTTGTACCCGTGATTTTAGAAAGCCACATCAATGCCGGATAAACTGCTTTTAATACTTTTTGTCGGTACGTCATATTGGTTGAATTACGATTTACAATTTCCACATACACCGCAAATGCTGCGATGAGTACAAAGAGAACAAATACAAATCGTTTTAGTTTTTTCATTGTTTATTTTATCACCCATTTAAATAACTTCAATTTCCCTTTAAACGGCGGATATTTTATAGAAGGATCAAACCAGGTAGGTGTTTTCATTACTGCCCTTTTATGACTGAAAGTTTCAAAGGAGTATTTACCATGATAACAACCTGTTCCGCTAAATCCCCTTCCACCAAATGGTAAATTATGATTGGTTAAATGCCAGCTTGAATTATTGATACAACTACCGCCAGCAGGAACCGCTTCCAGCCATTCCTTTTCCTTTTTACTACTTGATGTATAGATGTAAAAAGATAACGGGTTAGGGTTTTTCTGAATAATTACTTTAGCTTCTTCCATTGTAGTAAAAGGAATAACGGGAAGTATTGGCCCGAATATTTCGTCCTTCATAATTGAACCATTCATCGAAATATCAGTTAGTATGGTTGGCTCAATGAATAATTTTTCTTTATTGGTTCTTCCCCCATATACAATTTTGCCTTGCGATAAATACCCAGCAATACGATTGAATTGCTTTTCATTAATAATTTTTCCATAGCTATAACTCTCTTCTGGTTTATCGCCAAAGAATTTTAAAGCGGATGCTTTTAATGCTTCGACCAGTTTATCTTTTACTGAATCTTGTACCAGCAGGTAATCCGGCGCTACACACATTTGCCCGGCATTTGAAAATTTAGTCATGGCTATACGGCGAGCCGCCACATTTATATTCGCATCACTTTCCACCACACAAGGGCTTTTGCCGCCCAGCTCCAGCGTTACCGGCACCAATCTTTCTGCCGCCATTTTATAAATAATCTTTCCTACTGCTGTGCTGCCGGTATAAAATACATGGTCGAAGGAAAAATTATTCATCATTTCAGGAATCACTGCTACACCATCACCCTGTACATATAAAATATATTCTTTCGGAAAAACGTCTTCAATTATCTTCTTCATCACAGCTACGGTAGCAGGGGCAAATTCACTTGGTTTCAAAACAACACAATTTCCTGCGGCAATAGCACCTATCAATGGGTTAATCAACAATTGAAAGGGATAATTCCACGGACCAATAATTAATACTACCCCAAGCGGCTCTGTCATTATCCTGCTGCCGGATGGCATATTCAGCAGGTTAGTCGAAACACTTTTTGGCTCCATCCAGTTGTGCAGGTTTTTTATAGCAGTATTCAATTCTGCTATTACCATTCCCGTTTCAGTAGCCCATACTTCTTCAGGGCTTTTTTTTAAATCCTCATATAAGGCGTCATACAAGTCCTGTTCATGGCTCAGGATGGATGCTTTCAGTTGTTTTAATTGCTCCTTTCGGAAAGCATATGATTTAGTACTACCGCTGTTGAAATGCTGCCGCATTTTTTCCAGGCTGGTTATGTTGGCCATTAATTCTAATTTTATACCAAGTTAGGCAAAACTATATTCCCAATGACTGACGAATACTACATGATGCAGGCCATCAAAGAAGCTAAAAAAGCTTTCGAAGATGATGAAATACCCGTTGGTGCCGTGGTAGTGGTGAATGAAAAAATCATTGCCCGTGGCCATAACATGACAGAAAGGTTAAACGACCCCACTGCCCATGCAGAAATGATTGCTCTTACTTCTGCCTTCAATTCGCTTGGCAGTAAATATTTACCCGATGCTACTTTGTATGTAACGGTAGAGCCCTGCTTTATGTGTGCCGGAGCTATCTATTGGAGCAAGATTGGAAAAATAGTTTACGGTGCCGATGATGAAAAGAACGGTTACAAAAAAACAGCTGGTACCAATTGGCCATTTCATCCCAAAACAGAATTGATACGAGGAGTGATGAAAGAAGAATGTGCAAAGCTGATGAAAGATTTTTTTAAAGGCAAAAGGTAGCTAATGGCAAAAGCTGTAAAATCAAACAAGATAATTGTTACTCATCCTGTAAGTGGTACAGAAAGAAAATTTGATACTGTTATTTATAAACCGGTAAAAGCTGCTATTCTGCAAAGCCTGAAAGGAAGTAAAGGAAAAACATTTACTGAACTTACTGATGAGGTAGTAAAAATTATCAAAAAGAAAATGCCCGGCTTTACAAAATCAATTCCCTGGTACACTATATCCATCCGTCTTGACCTTGAAACTAGAGGTATTGTAGAAACTTTTACCGAGAAGGGGAAAAAATTGAACCGTTTGAAAAAATAATTTTCGATATAAGAAACAATTCATCTTGCGTCCCGTCATATTAAACTTCATCTTCTTATTTTTGTTATCCATATAAAAGAACATTAACAACTAAATTTTATAACTATGGCATTTACATTAGCACCTCTTCCTTATACACACGATGCACTGGAACCGCATATTGACACACTGACCATGCAGATACACCATGGCAAACACCACCAGGCCTATGTTGACAATCTTAATAAAGCCATTGCAGGCACACCCAATGAAGGCAAATCGCTGGAAGAACTGGTAAAAGCAGCGGGTACCATCAGCCCTGCCGTACGTAATAACGGTGGCGGTCACTGGAACCATAGTTTTTTCTGGGAAACACTTTCCCCAAATACGGGCGGCAAACCGGAAGGCGCCCTGGCAGATGCCATCGCTGCAGCCTTTGGTTCTTTTGATGCATTCAAAGAAAAATTTAATACA
>JANMFO010000252.1:0-1630 GCA_031374245.1 Chitinophagaceae bacterium
TTTTCAATAACCGGTGTCATCCAGATACTTGTAACGCCTAAATCTTTTAAATAATCAAGCTGATTGGTTACTCCCTGTAAATCACCGCCATGACGGTCAAAAGGATTATTGCGGTCATGCAGCGGGTCCCGCATATCAGCAAAAAAATCATTAGATGGATCGCCGTTGGAAAACCGATCCGGCATTAATAAATAAATAAAATCAGCAGCTGTTACGCCTTGTACCCTTGTTTTACCATTCTGTGTGCTACGGGCTTTAAGCTCGTAGAATACATCTTCCTGCGGCAGCCCTCCACCAGTAAGTTTAATCTTCATTACTCCCGGCTTTGCTGACGCAGCTATAACCAAATCAACAAACAGGTAATTTTTATTCTCAACCTTATTTATCTTTTCAATCTTAACACCGGGATAAGTTATTGAAACTTTTGTAAACTGGCCAACCATTTCACCATGCATTATCAATTGCAACTTTTGATTTTTCATACCAATCCACCAATGCGTGGGGTAAGTATAGTAATAATCAATGGCAAAGCTTTGAATAGATATAAGTAAAAAAAGAGGGATACTAAAACGTTTCATACAAATATTATTTCTCCTTAATTCTTAATGTTAGTAAAGCGGCAAGTAGCATAGAACATCCCCCGGTAACAATTGTCAAAATCGCATTGCCATTAAATATATGCTTTGTAAGTACCCCCAACAATGTTGCAGCAAGTATTTGTGGTATCACTATAAAAAAATTAAATATACCCATGTACACACCCATTTTATTTGCAGGTAATACCTTTGTCAACATTGAATAGGGCATTGCCAGTATGCTGCACCAGGCTAATCCAATACCTGCCATGCTTATGATAAGCAGGTTTTCATTCTTAAAAATATAAAATGAAATCAACCCTAAACCACCTGCAATCAGAGCTATCATGTGAGTTGCTGGTCTTGAAAATTTTCTGGCTAATACGGGTAATAAGAAAGCAAATAAGGCAGCGAAACCATTGTACCAGGCAAACAGCACCCCTACCCAGTTGCCTATTTCATTATATGCTTTTGAGGTAGTATCTGTTGTTCCTGAAAGATGCTGAGCCAATGCCGGTGTTGAATAAATCCACATGGCAAATAAAGCAAACCAGGAAAAAAACTGAACTACGGCCAGTTTTTTCATGGTGTCCGGTAGAAAATTTAAATCATCCATTACTTCTACAAAACCATTTTTACTATTTCTTTTTTGAAGAAGTCCGGCAACTAATTGACAAATTCCGAATACCATCACTCCTCCCGTTAACACATACAGTTCTTTTTCAAGTTTATTTTTAACAGACGAATTGTACAAAAAAAGTCCGGTTGTTAAAATAAGTCCGATAAATGCCCATATCATTCCTTTTTTAGAAAATGTTGCTGCTGGTGTTTTAATGTTTATTTCGTTGCCTGCTTTATCAATGTCGCCAAAAGATTTCATCTGTTCCGGTGAATATTCTTTTGTTGTAAACACCGTATAGGAAATAGCCAAGATATATACAACAGCACCCACAATAAATGATATCCTGACAGAATCTGGAATTACACCTTCAGCCGCTTCATTAGAAATACCAAACTTAGTGAGCAGATAGGGTAGTATAGAGGAAATAACAGCT
>JANMFO010000280.1:0-20166 GCA_031374245.1 Chitinophagaceae bacterium
CCGTCTGGGCCGCGTACAGCTCGGGAATGTTGTCGAACATGAACCGCTTGCCGTCTTTGTTGCGGAGCACGCCCCCTTCGCCGCGCATAACCGCTTCAGCTAATTGTTGTGGCTTCCCAAAATCAATAATAATTCCTGCATCATTTTGTAAAACTTCCCGTGCATGAGGTATAGGTGTGGAGATAACAGGACAGCCGCAACTGATGGCATAAGAGAATGTTCCGCTTACTGCCTGGTTAGGATCCCTGGAAGTAAATAAATAAATATCCGTAAGCTGTAAATATTCCAAAAGGTCGGGCAGCGGTAAAAACTGATTAATAAATTGTACGTGTTGCTGCAAATGCAATTCCTTAACCTTTGCTTCAAGCATCTTGCGGTATTTTTCCCCTTCCTGATTTACTACGGATGGATGAGTTTTTCCGATGATAAGAAACAGAACGTCCTGATTTTTTTTTACAATAGCCGGCAAGGCTTCCAAAGTGGTTTCAATACTTTTCCCAGAGCTCAATAACCCAAAAGTGGAAAGTACTTTTTTCCCTGATAGCTTATATTTATCTTTCAATAGCTCCTTATCGGAATGTTGAACCAGGTGTGTACCATGGGGAATAATTGTAATTTTCCCCATTTTTACTCCATAATCATCTGTCAGGATTTTTGCAGATGTGTTAGTCATCACGATTATAGATTTACAAGCACCGGCAATCAGTTGTACTTTTTCTTTTAATAATTCATCAGGTTTCGGCAATACAGTATGAAAAACAATAGTAACGGGCTTAATAAGAGCATTTAAAAATTGTTTGAAATCATCTTCGCTATTTTTAAACAATCCAAACTCATGCTGTATCATCACCATCCGGATGTCAGCATCATCATTAATGAATTTAGCCAGTGTGATGAAAGCCTTTGGATAATCAGTGTTAAGAATATATTTTATTTCATCCGTGTAGGTATGTTGTTCACTGTCCGATTCGAGCGGACAAATTCTTATTGTAAACGACTTATTGAATTTATTATTCAACGCCTTTATCAAATCTTGAGAGTAGGTAGCAATACCACATTCCCTGGGAGGATAAGAGCAAAGGAATAAAATTTCAGGCAACTTTTTATCATTTTTCCCTGCCGCTATTCCATTGATCACTTTGTGGATTGTTTTTTGGGGACCACTAACTGACAGGGTGTTATTATAGTCTGCAAAAATTTCATTTCTCATCTTTCGTAAATTTTAGCAGGGTATCAAAAACTCCGTCAGCCGGTAAAACATTTTCAGTGGATGTGCAAGGGGTTATTTGGTCCTTGCTAAGTATTAATTCTTTTAGCAGTGCAGATAAACTTACGGAGGCACAAGCAATTTGCTCATCAGCAGCACCATAATAAATATATAGTGTGTCTTCAACCAAAGCAGTACCGGTAGGGAAACACACATTATTCACCTCTCCTTTTAATTCCCACTCCTCCTCGGGTTTAAACAAAGGATAGGACAGCCGGGCAATTTCCTTCTGTGGATCCTGGAGATCAAGTAATGCAGCACAAGCTGAATAAACATATCCTTTTACAGTGTCGTGTACACCATGATAGATTAGTAACCAACCGTATGCTGTTTCTATTGGCGGGCATCCTCCGCCTATATAACTTACCTCATGGTCATGTTTTGGACAAAGCACAATACTATCATCAAGATGCAGGAAATAATGTTGCCAGAATTCAATAGTGAGTTCCTGCAACCTATTTACCATAACGATCTGAATATCGGGCCTTACCCGGTGCAAAAAACACAACTTGCCATTTATTTTCCTTGGGAAGAAAATGACATTTTTATCCCAGACAAAAACTTTCTTGCCCTGGTTTTCAATAATACCATCATGTTTATTATAACGAAGGTATTTTTCATTAATTATTCCTTTAGACCCGGCAAGATGACTGAACTCCTCATAAGTAATCTGGGGAACTATTAATCCCAGTTTTTCCCAATGCAGTAAATCTTTTGAAACAGCCAATGCCCCCAATGCATTTACCCCATCGTATGCAGTATAAGACAGATAATACATATCCTCAATCTTTACAATACGGGGATCTTCCACTCCATGTGATTCGCAGTCAAGTTGAGGAAATATAACAGGCGTGTCAAATCGTTCTTCAACAACTAAAGGGGTTTTTAATTTACAATAACCGATACTGGAGTAATTGCCTTTACTCACTGCCCTGTAAAAAATATGAATGCAATCGCCATCGCTTATTACTGCAGGATTTAATACGCCTTCATTTTCAAAACCGAGAGTAGTTTTCTTCAGAAGGATACCTTCTTTTTTAACCTCTACCATAATTCTCTTTTTTACTTTATCAGTTTATATTTTTTTATTAAGAATCAGAATTTAGAAATATAATTTTTGTCATAGCTGTTGCAGTGTTTGGTTGATTATTATTATTTTTCTCCTTTGCCTGCTTTTTAACGGGCGGGTTATTAGGTTTCCGTTGAGTTGGTTGTTGTTCTTTAACTGGTGGATTATTTGGCTTCCGTTGAGTTGGTTGTTGTTCTTTAACCGGTGGGTTATTGGGTTTCCTATCGGTTGGTTGTTGTTCTTTAACCGGTGGGTTATTGGGTTTCCTATCAGTTTGTTGTTGTTCTTTAACCGGTAGGTTATTGGGTTTCCGATCCGTTCGTTGCTGTTCTTTAACTGGTGGGTTATTGGGTTTCTGATCTGTTCGTTGCTGTTCTCTAATTAGTGGATTTTCTTTCTGAGGCTGGATTTCAGTATTTCTTTCTCTTACCGGTTTCACATCTTTCAAAATCACAACTTTGGACGGAGCAGGTTTCTGTCCGGTAGTATTATTTTTTTCCATGCGTGGCCTGTATATCTGAAGTTCACCGTTGTAAAGTTTCTGACCTGGCTTATTGCTTTCTTTAATAGTAACCGGAATAAATTTTTTGCCAGCTCTTCTTTCCACTTCAGTTCTATCAGGCCCAGAATTGTATCTGACATTACGACTATTATCTACCCTGGTATTATTTATTACTGTCGTATTGTTAATAATGGTAACATTATTTGAGTTGTTGATATAGTAGTTATTGATGTTTGTTCTTCCAAAATCCCTGTTTCTTACAAATGTCCATTGATTGTAGGGTAAATTATATCCACTCTGATATGAAATATCAATGCTGATGCCAGGCCCTAACGGAGCCCATCCGTAATAATCGTCTGATCTTCTCCAGCTAACCCATCCTGGGCCCCACTCGTTATCCGGAATCCATAGCCAGCCGTAATAAGGGTCATAAGTCCAGCGGCCATAATGAAAAGGCGCCCATCCCCATGAATAATTAGAAACCCATGTCCATCCATCATAAGTGTATATCCAGTGCCCATTAGTGGCATAAGGAGTAAACCCATCATAAACATCGGGAATCCAAACGTATCCATAGTCGTCATTATCTACCCAACTGCCATAAGGGCTTAAATCATCGTAAAAAATCTGAAAACTTACGGAAACCTGTCCGGCTGCTGTTTTGGGTACTATCCATGTAACTGAACTAAGAACCAGTGTCAGAATAAATGTTTTAATTACTGTTTTCATAATTTTTGCGTATTATTTGAATCAGAACTATTTATAAAAAAATTTATAAATTATTCCTGGTAAGCTTTTACATAAGCATCTAATTCATCCCTGCTTGACTGGCTGTTCAGCAACTCATATAATTGATAGAAATTATTCCTGTCTGTTATACTACGATAGGAGAGTTTTGCTAATCGTAATCTGTTACTTTCAATGGAAACTAAAGGAATCAACTTTTTTACCTGTACTGTCGTAAAATTATAGCTGGTATTGTTAAACGCATTGGTGAGAGAAATCATTTGTTCACCAGGCAGGAATTGTACTTCCAAAGTTTGATAAAAAACATTGAAGTCAGCATCAGACATCGGCACTTTATAACCAATACCACCTCCTGTATAATTATTTACATATGTTGTGAGTTCATTCCTGGCTGATTGTGAAGTTAACAAATCCACTATCTGGCTGAAATTAGCCCTGTCTGTTATGCTCCGATAAGATAGTTTAGCTAATTGTAATCGGTTGTTTTCACTTTCCATAAGCTGAATCAACCGACTAGCCTGGTAAGTTGAAAAATAGTAATTGGTATTATTAAAAGTAGTAACCAGGGAGTTCATTTGAGTAGTAACCGGCCATTGATTCTGTATATTCTGATATAAAGAATTAAAATTAGCATCAGTCATTGCCATATTCGGATTAACCTCCCCACCATAATTGCTGACGTAAGCCGCCAATTCATTTTTACTGGATTGACTGCTCAATAAATTATAAATCTGGTTAAAGTTATTCCGGTCTGTAATACTCCTGTATGAAAGCTTGGCTAACTGCAGCCGGCTATTGTCACCATTCACTATTTGAATCAATTGACTTACCTGGTAAACAGTAAAATAATTATTAGTATTATTAAAGGCATTGGATAATGAACTAACCTGCGAATTCACCGGCCATTGTTGCTGAATAGTCCTGTATAATGAATTAAAATCAGCATCAGACATGGCAATAGAAGAATTGCCTTCATCATTAAAATTGGCGACGTAAGCCGCTAATTCATTTTTAGAGGATTGGCTGTTTAACAAAGTATAAATCTGGCTGAAGTTATTGCGGTCAATAATACTTCTATAAGAAAGTTTGGCTAATTGCAGCCTGCTATTCTCCACATTTACCAGTTGAATCAGCTGGCTTGCCTGATAAGTAGTAAAATTATTATTGAGATTATTAAATGCACCCGTTAGTGAACTTACCTGTGAACTGACGGGCCATTGTTGCTGAATGAACCGATATAAAGTCGAAAATTCCACATCTGACATAGCCATATCATCATCAATATCCTCATTGTAATTATTTACAAAATCCTCCAATTCATCTTTGCTCGCCTGGCTATTTAGCAGGTCATACACCTGATTGAAATTATTACGATCTGTTACTTTAGGGTATGATAACCTGGCCAGCTCCAGCCGGTAATTTTCAGAATTGATTAACCGGAGTAACTGAGAAACCTGGGAAGCAGTAAAATAATTATTTGAGGCATTAAATGCTGTAACTATTACAGTTCTTCTACCGTTGGTTGATCGCTGATTTCTCACATTTCTTAATAAATAATTATAGTCTGAATTATTCATTGGAGAATGGTTGTTTGAAATAACTGTTTTCTTAGTTTCGATTAATTCCAAACTTCCGTTTCCGTTTAATTGAATATTCATGTCATAATCGTGTCGCAAATTAAATATTGTATTTGTCCTTGTTGAGCCGGTCTTATTGGGATTTGTCAGTACAAATAACAGACTATGCTGACCGGTTTCCAGGTTATTAATAGTGATTGTTGCCTTTTTATTATTCGTTTCAGTGTTAACAACATTATAGCCTTTGCTATCAATGTATAGTTGCAAATGCTTACTACTATTAACGGTGATAGTAACATTACTTCCTGCTATATTTTGTTGCGCAGTAACTGATAATGCTGCAAAAAGAATTACTAAATAAATTGAAACTTGTTTCATAATAATCGTAATATGTATAATTAAATAAATTAGTTTGATGCAGTTCTAATATGAATTTTTGATAACCTTACTTTTGGATCTTTTGCTACCTGAATTTATCAACCTCTTTACCATCGTTAAAAGAGTGTCAAGTTCAAACGGCTTGATAATATAATCGTCAGCTCCAAGTGCCAATGATTCCGTTTTATCATATTTTTCAGACATTGAGGTGCTGAAAATAAATGGTATTTCATGTGTTTTGGCTGTTTCTAAAAGTAAACGCAAAACTTCGTGTCCATCCATTTCATGCATCAAAACATCACATATAATTAAGTCAGGTATAAATTCTTTTGCAAGCTCAATTCCCTTTTTTCCATTATCAGCCACAAGGACATGGTATCCTTCCATCTCCAGAAATTCAGTCAAATTCTCGAGAATATCATTGGTGTCTTCAATCAATAAAATTGTTTCCATTGTCGTTTGATTATTTCAATCTCCTTTAGAAATATTATGAGTGATATTCAGAACCTCGATGTTTCGAAAACAGTAATAGCAGAAAAATAATTACAGAATACTATTATCAGCTTCTGCCGTTTCCAATTCCATATTCAACTCTTTGTGACCTGCATTAGTGAGTTCAACTTCACAGGATATTTTTACTTCCTCCCCTACCATTAAACCGCCTGTTTCTATCGCTGTATTCCAAACAAGCCCCCAATCATTTCTATTTATTTTGCCTGTAACTGTAAATCCGGCTTTTTCATTTCCCCAGGGGTCATTGATAATTCCTCCAAACTGAACATTTAGTTTTATTTTTTGGGTTATGCCTTTCATAGTTAATTCACCCCATAACTCATGGTTACCATCTGCATCTGCTTTTTCAATGGCACCTGAAGTAAATGCTATTTGTTTATGATTTTGTATATCAAAAAAATCGGGGCCTTTTAAATGCTCATCCCGTTTTGCATCACCTGTAGTTATTGAAGAGGCATCTATCCACAAATCAATTTGGGCAGTTGTAAAGTCTTTATCAGTCGTATAAATGCTTGCATCAAATGTTTTGAAAGTCCCTTTAACATGTGCAATCATTAAATGTCTTATTTTAAATGCAATTTCACTATGTGCCTGGTCTATTGACCATTTTATCTGGTTTGTCATTTTTTTGTTTATTTATAATATGTAGTAGAAATTACCAGTTCTGATTTTTCGGAAACCTGTTTGACAATACCATTTGTAGAAGAGTCGCTGACTAATGAAGTGTTTTCTAATAAATTCCCGTTTACTTCCCTATTAAATGACCAATAGGAATAATTAAAAAGAATGATAAATGCCGAAATCAGGAAACTAGTTGTCAATAGCATCACAACTCCGAATCGAATACTTTTAAATAGTTTCATCTCCTTTAGTTTAGTTAATGAATGAATTTCTACAAGAATGGAGATTTCCAAATCTCCAATTATTAATCAGTCCCGGAAAGGAGTTCAATCACCGAACTTTATGACTCGTCTTTAGTTGTTCTTACGAGGCCAATACCGGCAATGAAAAAAATAATACCGAGTATTCCATAAATCACAAGTGTTTTAATACTCCGTGTTCCGCCCGAGCTGTTAACGAATAATACGGCAGCATAAATAAGACCGATAATTCCGAGAACAGTAAGTAATGCGCCAAAAATTCTTTTGATATTCATTTTTACGTTAATTGAATTGCTGTTACCTGCTTCTTATATACGAATACCTTTAATAGAATCTAAAACTCCAAATGCCCTTAGCAGCCAAAGAATTACAACGATTACCACAACTACGTTGAGGATGTTTTTGATCTTACGATCCATCGGTATGTATGTGTTTATGAGCCAGAGAAGAACACCAACAACGATAAGTACTATTAGAATTGTAAGTAACGGCATAAAAAATAGTTTTAGAATGTTAAAGATGATTGTGATAAATTATTATTATAATAAAAGTAAGAACCGTGGTTCAGGTATTATCGATAGAATTGTTCTAAATAGTTTCCCTGATAACAGACATCCCGTTAAGTTTGTCTTGCTCCAAAGTTGTGTTACTGTGATGATTTGCCTGATTATTGCCAGCTATAGCTGTAATTGTTAATAAAAAAATTGTCTCTTTCTTAGCCTGCAAACTATGAGGAACCCCTCCATTTAATTTCAATAAATACCCTTTCCGTAGTTTAACAGCCTGTTCATTTAATTTGAATCTAAGTTCACCTTTTAGTACCTGCACACTGACAATCCCTTCAGAAGTATGCTTGGCCATTTCAGCTCCTTTATGCAAGGCAATCAACACAATAGAAATACCACCTGATTTAAAAACGGTAATGGAATTTCTATCACTCTTTTTCCATGCTTTCTCAGACTTAAGCTGTTTGATAAAAGATGGTAGCTTAATAGTAACCAGTTGTGCATCCATTATACGATCTCCCTGCGGACGCTGTGAGGTAGCCTTATTTGCTTTTTCCATTATAGTTTTTGTTTGAGTTTAAAAAAAATTAGAAATACTTGTTGTGCTTATTAATTTCAAATAAAAAAGAAACGGACTTTAATAGTTATCTCCTTCCCTTATTAAAATTTTTCAGGAAATTGTTTTATGATACCATCTGCCAGCATGGCTGACATTTTCAAAATTTCCTCATGCACTTTATCATACGCTACGATGTCTGCATCATAGTCCTTTTTTATCCGATGCACTGCCTCGTCCGTTGTAAGTTTCAGGTGGTCATTCATCATCATCTGTATATCGGCTAAACCCCAGTTAGGATTTGCTTTACTTAAAAAGGCAGATATTTCGTCTGCATTAGCATACCATTTCTTATTGGCAGAATCTAGTGTTGACTTATTGCCGGCTTTGGCCGATTTTACAACATCTGCTGAAATAGCAATATGTGCTTTTAATAGCTCGGTTAATTTATTTCCTGCATCATCTCCATAATAAGGTTTAACAGCATTTCCAATATCAACCTGGTTTTGCATCAGTCGTTTTACAGCCTGATCAGCACCTGGAAGTCCATCAACAAGACATAAAATAACGTTTCGGGTCCAGGTAACATGGTCTTCCCAAAGCTTATTCATGTCAATTTTCAGTTCGTGACTTTTGTTTTCTGCCATTGGCATATCGGAAACCGTGGATATTTCATCTTTTTTCGAAGTTTCTTTTTTCCCGTTGTCAGTTGAACAGCTTGAACAACTCAACAGAAAAACAAATGATGCAAAAAGAAGGGAAAGTACAGAATTCATTGTTTTAGGTTTATACATTAGCCTTTTTTTAATGGTTATAATAAAGAACACCACCGAAATCTGATAATTAATTTTATCATTGCTTTATACATTATTCAATTCTCATGCCCCGGCTTTTTAGCCAGTAAAAGGTTTATAATTGAGTATATATTTCCGCAAACTGAGAACTTGTTCATTAATCAGCTACTCATTAAGGGTAAATTTTAAAACCTATAAAGCCGATATGCAATCGCCTTATCGCCAAATCTTATTATAATGAATAATAAATTTTCTTAAATAACATGTATCAAAAAAGCCTCCGTAGCTTTTAAAAGGCTTTAATTTTAAATAACGAATGAAGGCTTACTCAGGAAACCTTTTTAAAAATGCTGCGAACACTTCTTTTAATTTCGCTATCAGTAATGTTCCGGTTGGCAAGTCTTTCCGTCGTCCATCCCTGGAAAATACTTTTATCTGTCTTTGCATCTACCATCGTAATGGTAACAGTTCCTTCCTTTACCGGGGTATCATACACCTGGTATCCCTGAAACCGGGAAGGATAATACATCGTTGACCACCTCTTGGTGTAAGGATTATAATATGACCGGGTAAAAGGCTGGGAATATACCGGATCGCTTTTCGTTTCTACATTTCTTTCTACCAGCATATCATAGCTGATCAAAATATCAGGATTATCTGTTACTTCCTTCCAGCCCCTGCTGTTTAACTCGGCATTTGCTGCGTTATGTATGCTGATGTCTGCATAAGCGGTTGCCCTTTTCGACATATCACTTTCATTGGCCCTGGTATCTACCCACATATAAGTTTTATAATCCGATAAGTTAACTGAATCATCTTTCTGAACGTAAGCAGGTGAAGTACAACTAAAGAAGATAAAAAGAACGGGTACCAATCCAATAAACATTTTAAGGTTTTTCATGCTACTTTTAATTTATAGTTTTAAATAATGAAGTGAATTAAGTTTATCCCTGTTTATTACTGGTTATCTTCACATATATTCTATAAAAACAATGCCGTTTTAAAAAAGGCTGTTCCTTCATTTCAAATACAATAATTTACCTGGTATGGGTAAATATCTCCCCGTTTAATATATTCTTTTACCTCTTATAGATTGATTCGGTTATGCAATAAAAAAAACAGCAGTGATCGTACTGCTGTTTTATATATAAACCGTCCGCACCCAATTACATTACTTCTTCTTTCTCTTCACTCATTATCACTACAGAAGCCGTAACCTCTGTTAATTTTTCATCCGCTGCTTTTTCTTCATCCAGGGATTGCTGCAGCAGATCAACGGCTTTGTCATGTCCCATTATTTCTGCAAAGGCCCGGAGTGTTCCATAGGTGGCAATCTCATAATGCTCCACTTTCTGCCCTGCGACGATGATGCCTGCATCTCTCATACCCCCTTTATCGCATTCTTCCATTATCTCCTCTGCTTCTTTAATAAGACCAGCCATCGCTTCGCACTTTTTTGCTACCGCCCTTTCATCAATAGAAGAGAAGACTTCTTCTAATCTTGTTACCTGACCTTCAGTTTCTCCAAGATGAGCCGTCAATGCTTCTATCAGTTCTTCACTGGTTGCATTCTTAATCATTTTAGGCAATGCTTTCGTTAATGCTTTTTCAGCCCAGTAAATATCTTTTAACCCACCAATAAATAATTCATTCAACTGTTCATGGCTGACAAGGCTATCTGTATTTGATTTTTTATCCGTTCCATTCTTTTTAGTGGCTGCTGATTTCGAAGTTGCTGTACTTTTCATTGTAGTTGATTTAATGTTTAAATAATAAATAGTGTTGAGCCAAGCGATAATTAGAATATTAATTTTTATGCGATCGCATAAAAAAAGCAGTTATACTCCGGGCAGGTTTTAAATGCAGCCCGGAGCTTTTGTGCCCGCCCATAATTAGTTTTTCATATAACTAAAAGGGGATTACAAAATCATTTTTTCATTTCCGGAATTTTCTTTTCTGTTTTTTCATTACCCCGTACCGGTATATCTACTTCTGGATCTTCTTTTTTATAGCCTTCCAACGGAGCATTTTCATCCACATCTTCATCATCGTTGCCTTTACCCTGCTGCGCTTTGGGATCTTTTTTCATTGCTTCATCTTTGTTGGTAATCTTAGGATCCTGATTGGTAATTTTTGACTGATTCTGGCTGTTTAAGCCTTGCTGCTGAGAATTACTTTTTTCATCCCTTTCTTTTTTGGGATCAGCTGTGGTACTATTATTCCCATTCCCCTGTTCAAATCCTTTTTTCTGCTGTTGATTTTGTTTGTCTGTGTTAGCCATTCCCTGCTGGTTAACATTTTTACCGTTGTCTGTTTGTGTGTTTGCCATAGCATTAAATTTTATTTGTTATTAAATTTGTTTATCGTATTCAATATCTAAAAAATAATGCCAACAGCTATTTACCGTTTACAAGTGCTTTTTTTTGAAATAATACGGGGGGAAATTGTAACAACTTGGGAAAGCTGCTACTCACTAAAGTCCTGTGTATAAAAATCATACAGGCTTAGTGTAGAAAAAAAAGCCACACTCATGTAAGTGTGGCTAGTAATAAATATGATGTCAGTAATTTCTTTTAGTCTCTCACACTATTAGACTCTTCGTAATGCCTGATTTTATTATAAAGTGTTTTCCTGTCAATCTTTAATACTTCAGCGGCTTTTGTTTTATTAAACTTTACCTGCTTTAATACATTCATAATTGTTTCATATTCTGCCTGAGAGGCGGCATCTTTAAGATCTGTTCCAGGCTGTTTAAACGATAAAGAGTTCACTTGCTCGTTGACGGGCAAGGCAGGATTACTTATTGGTTTAGAAGGATTGCCTATTATTTCCCAAGGCAACACATTAGCTGTAATTTTTCCAGACGTAGATAATAACCCTGCTCTGCGGATAACATTTCGTAATTCCCGTACGTTACCCGGCCAGTCGTAGTTTAAAAAAAGTTGTACCACTTCCTCATCAAATCCATCCAGCTTTCTATTTAACTCCTGGCAAACTTTTTCAAGAAAAAAATCGGAGAATAATGCAATATCTTCTTTGCGTTCCCGCAGTGGTGGAATTGAAATTGAAAACTCATTGAATCGGTGGTACAAGTCTTCCCTGAATTTTCCTTTCCGGTAAGCTTCCTGCAGATCTTCATGAGAAGCAACAATAACTCTTACATCTGTTGCAATATCTTTATTGCTGCCTACCTGCCTGATTTTTCTTTCCTGGATTACCCGTAACAAAGTAGCCTGTACATCCAATGGCAAATTAGTTACTTCATCCAAAAATAAAGTACCCCCATTAGCCGCTTCAAAAAGTCCCTCTTTATCAGCAAGGGCTCCGGTGAATGAGCCTTTTATATGACCAAATAATTCACTGGCGACAAGCTCTCTTGATAATGTACCGCAGTCGACTGCAACAAAAGGCTTGTTACTCCTGTCACTTCTTTGGTGAATTGTTTTAGCTATCACTTCTTTACCGGTGCCACTTTCTCCATACAGAATTACGCTGTAATTGGTAGGTGCCACCAGTTCAATTTGCTTATACACTTCAACAGTGCGGGGTGAGATACCCACCAGGAACTCTTTTGATGATGGTATTGTACTTTTTTTAACCGTATTGCCAGCATCACTACTTTTCAAAATTCCTGTTTCCCCTGATGAAGATGACTCATTTAAACCCCTGTTAATTACATTGATTACTTCTTCTGGTATTAATGGTTTGGTGATGTAATCAAAAGCTCCATATCGCATCACTTCTACCGCCATCTTTACGTCTGAATAGCCCGTAATAATGATAACAACCACTTCTGAATTGATACTCTTTATTTTCTGCAGCACTTTTCTACCATCCATATCTCCCAGGCGAAAATCACATAGCACCACATCAAATTTATTTTCATTGAACTTTGCCAATCCCTTGTTACCGGTGTGGGCGGTATCTGTTTCAAATCCTTTTCGTTGCAGGAAATGGCCGAGCAGTTGACACATATCTACATCATCATCAATAATCAGGATTCGCTTCATGAGAATACATTTTTTTAAATTATATAAAAGTGAAATTAAATTAGTTTTGGTTAGCTTGTACCAGATTATGTTTGACAGTAGAAAAACTTAACCTGTTCGGGAAAGAATATCTACTATATGTGCCAATCAGTACAAATGAAATGCCGTATTTATAATACTCCCCCTTAACTATTGATTGGCAAACCTTTTGTGACTTAAGAAGTTAGATGATAAATTTTTTACCCTTAAATAATTCCGATGAAATCATGTCAGCGATAATAAAAATTCTCATCGTAGATGATGAACCGGATATTTGTTACTCTCTCAGCCGCACCCTGTCAAAAAGAGGTTTCAGCACTTCTTTTTCTCACTCCCTTGCCGATGCTGAAGCTCAACTTAAAAGCAGCAAACCCAACATCTTATTGCTGGACAACCGTTTACCTGATGGTTTGGGAGTAGATTTCGCCCAAAAAATAAGTCTGCAATACCCTGATTTGAAGATAATCATGATAACTGCTCATGATTATCCTCAGGACAGATTCAAAGCATTCAGCAATGGAATTGACTTCTTCTTATCCAAACCTTTTACTGTTTCTCAAATTAATCATGCGGTAGATTTAATAATTGAAGGCATTTAGAAAATTAATCAAGACAGCCCGGTTTGGGGAATTAGTTCTACAGAGTGTATAAATGCTGGAAATAAATTAGTCCCTACTCTTCTATAATCTCTGGAGTGCAATACAATGTAATGGTAAAACTTGTTCCCTTTCCCTTAGAACTTTCTACAGAAATTTCCCCTTTGTGATTTAGAATCACTTTTTGAGTATTGGTTAAACCCAGACCATTGCCTTTTGGCTTGCTTGTAAAATAGGGCTCAAATACCCGGTTAAGTGCCTCATTGTCCATACCAGGTCCGTTATCGCTTATTATTATTCTGCGTATATCACCTTCTACTTTTGTTTCAAGAGTAAGAATACTGCCTTTTTTATTCTCCATTGCCTCCAGTGCATTTATAATTATATTCAAAAAAGCAACTTTTATTCTTTCCTTATCCACAGAAACATCGCAGATACCGGAAGTATAGTCTTTTATAACTTTAATATGAGTAAGTGATATACGGTCGCCGGCTTCTTTCAGTGTTTCATCCAACAGGTCATTAACAGATATTTTTGTATAAGTAAGTTCCGAAAATTTAGTAGAGTTTAATAAATCAGAAATAAGCTGGTTGATACGGTTGCTGTTACGGGCTATCATTTCAAAGAGATGCGATGCATTTTCGTCATTGGGAATTACTTCTGATTTTAACTGGTCTGCCGCCAGGTTTATATTGGTAAGAGGGTTTCTTACCTCATGGGCTATGGTTCTGGCTATACGACCCGTTGCGGCAAATTTCTCATGGCTCCGCACCTGTATCAATTCAGTATTAACCTTCCTCAATTCCCCAATTTGTCTTTTTAATTGCTGCTGATAATCATCTATTTCTTTCACTCCTTTTTTCCTTGCTTTATTCTCTTCCTGGTAAGTAAAAAAGGCAAAACTTATTAATATAAAGGCAAGCGCAACAGAAGCGATAGTAATGATTTTAACTGAGGAAAATGTTTTTTTAAGTTTTACATTTTGCTTTACCAAAAGATTATTTTCTTCAATTTGAAGTATTGTCACTTTTGAACGAATCGTATCCATCATACTTTTTCCATCCGACATTATATTTTTTAATGAGTCACTAATTTCCCTGTTATTTGCATTAAAAATATTTAAGGTCCGGGATAAAAACGATACCCGGCTATCTATAACTGATTCCAGGTTTATAAGACGCTCCCTTTTTTCCTGATTATCCGTTGTTAATTGATTTAGCAAATGATAGATCGAATCTGCTGTTGCAGCACTTCCATAATAGGATGAAAGAAAATCCTGATTTTTTGTAATGATGTAACCTCTTAAACCTGCTTCAGCATCTTTAAACTTTGACAGCATAATTTCAAGGTTCGTTAGTATTTTATTGGTATCCGCTACTTTATCAGATTGGTTTAGTAATTGTCTGTTAGCATAAAATGTTGCGATATAACCAAACAGTATAAGAAAAAAAGCTAAAGCATAACCCCGCCTGATACGTTTATCTAATGATGTTCTTATGAACATTACTCCCATAATATTTTAGTATTGCAGAATATTATTAAAAATATCATTCCCACCGAAATTAAGTGCAAAGTAGCTATTTGGCCTCTCTAAACAGGAACTAATAATAAGCAGTAAATATTTAGTCAAGGTATCTTCTCAGTGTCCAGGCCATTGTTTCATGTTCCAGCATTAAACCGGTAAGGAAATCTGCTGTACCTGCATCACTGAACTTTTCATCACACTCATCAATGCTTTTACGCAGAGTAGTTATTACAGATTCGTGGTCTTTCAATAACTCCTTTATCATTTCCGTTTGCACCGGGTACTTGCCGGGTGCTTCCTTTAGTGAAGCAGCTTCCAGGAATTCCGCCATAGTACCGGGTGTTTTAAATCCCAGTTTATTAATTCTTTCTGCGATTTCATCTATTGCTTCTTCCAGCTTTTTATACTGATTTTCAAACAGTTTATGCAGCTCCATAAAGCTGTTGCCCGAAACATTCCAATGAAATTTTCTTGTTTTCGTGTATAAAACAACAGCATCTGCAAGAATGCTGTTCAAAATGTCTTTAACTGATGCAAGATTTTTTTGTGATAACCCAATATTCGCTTTCATATAAAATATTTTTTAAGAAAATTGATAACAGCTCTTCTTTCACAACTATTAATCCAATTCATTCTAAATCAGTTTGTAGTCTATATTTTCCCAAGTGAGTAAAAAAATACACAGTTTGTCAGAAGGTTGTAAACATTATCATCAATTATAATTCTGGCACAGAATTTTGTTCTATTGAAACAGGTTCTTAAAAAATTATTACTAAACTAAAATTTACCTATTATGTTACGCTGGACAGTTACCTTCCTGATTATCGCCATTATTGCAGCCGTTTTTGGCTTTGGTGGCATTGCTGCCGGAGCAGCATCTATCGCTAAAATCCTGTTTGTCATCTTTCTTATTCTTTTCGTTTTATCACTGATTTTCGGAAAAAGAGCCGGCAGTTCAAGCATCTGACCAGCAGAAAATGAAAGCTGAACACTGGTTAAAGCTGAACACTGGTTATTGATTTTATTTTTTAAGTTATGAAACGAATTTGTCTTTTAATATTGAGTGTTCTGTTTTTAATACTTTGGCTGGCAGGGTTGTTTTATACTAACAGAACAGGAAGCATACATATCGCTTTGATAGTCGGACTGCTTTTCTTTATGCGTTCGCTGATGACAATAGAATCACCCGTGGCACAAGAGATACAGGAAGAAACAGTTATTAAGCAGCCCTTAAAAGAAAAAGAAACAGCATCAGTATAGTGCTACAGAAAAATTAGAAAAGCTTTTCACAAATAATAATTTTCGCTATGAAAAAAGTTTTACTGGGGCTGAGTATTTTACTTATTACATTATGGATAATTGGATTTTTTATCCTGAAGCTGCCACCTGTTGTTCACATACTGATAGTCTTGTCAATTTTAATTTATATCCGTTCCCTTTTATATATTAATAATTCACCCGCACAATTATATTACGGGGCAAATAAGTACATGAAATAATTTATTGTACCAGGTGTCCATAAAAATAAGTCAGAAAATTATGGCTTTGGCATGATTCTTTAAACTATATCCTTAATTAAAAACATTTCTTAAACAATTAAAATCAATTTTTATGAGCAGTTCAAAAATACTGGTAGGTTTTCTTGCTGGTGCAGCAGTAGGCGCATTAGCAGGCATTTTGTTTGCACCAGATAAAGGTTCAAACACAAGAAAAAAAATTGCCACTAAAACGGGCGATGTCACCGATTCAGTAAAAAATTCTTTCAGTGATTTCATTGATACAGTAAAAGAAACTTATTCCGGCGTCAAAGAAGATGCAGAAGAGTTTGGCAACAAGGCAAAGTCGAAATTGGATGGTCTGAAAAATGATGGAAAAGCTATCCTATCTTGATTCATTAACTATTAAACCTTTCAAACAGCCTGGCATAAAACTGCTTACTATGCAATCCACAATCAATCATATTGAAGACTTTGTTTCTAAAGCCGGTGATCTGGCTGAAACAAAAGTTGAATTATGGAAACTTAAAGCCGCAGGAAAAATCTCAGAAACGGTTTCATCACTTATTTCGGTAATTGCAATAGTTATACTTACAGGTGTGGCAATTACAATTTTAAGTTTTGGCGTAGCCTTCTGGATTGGTTCTGGAATGGGACATTTAAGTTATGGATTTTTTATAGTAGGCGGTTTTTATGCCTTAGCTGGTTTGTCAGTGTATTTGTTCAGAAAAAGATGGATAAAAACTCCTTTGAGTAATCTGATAATAGATAAAATTATTAAATAGTGGAAACCACTGATTCAGGCATGCATCTTTTGAAAACCAGGATACTGGAATTAGAACAGGTGCAGCATCAGCAAATGACTGAACTTAAAATGGCTGCTGGTAATATAGTGGACAGTTTGAGTCCTTCCAATATGGTGAAGAATGTATTAAAGGACATTGTTGTATCCCCGGGCCTTCGCAGTACTGCCATTAACACAGCTATAGGAATCGGTGCCGGTTTTCTCGGAAAGAAATTATACGTTGGAAACTCAAAGAATATATTTAAAAAAGTTGCCGGTTCAGCAATGCAGTTCGTAATTGCCAATTTTGTAAGAAAGAAAATTCCTGAACTGCAGGAGAATAATTTGCAACATAACCACAGACCCAAAATAAATGAATTCTGAAAATATTGTTAGTCTGAGTAAGCTGAGGTAAATCTTTTTTTAAACTATTGTCCAAATAGTCTTCGGCAAACTCGGCCTGACAATACTTTCACTTATACACAGGTTTATAGAAACAACCTTAATTGATTAAACCCTGTGAAGAGCCGGATCGTTAGATTCGGCTCTTTATTATTGAATCTTATTACATCATTATTTTATGATATACTAAGTACACTTAAAATAATTACTGATGAATGTAACTTTCAATAACCGCATCAAGCAGGTATTACTTTTAGCAGTTTTAATTTTACTTATCTGGGTTGTCGTTCAGGAGTTATATCTTTTTCTTCCAGGGCTATTGGGAGCCGTAACCTTGTACATCCTGAGCCGTGCCAACTATTTTCAACTCGTTTATAAAAAGAAATGGAAAAAAGGCAGAGCAGCAGGATTGTATATTCTTTATTACCTGTTTTTACTTGGGTTGCCTGTTTTTCTTGCCGTTACACTTATCAGTCCAAAGGTTAATGCTTTTCTCAGTGATCCCACCGCAATGATAGAAAGCATCAAGCAGGCGGTGAACCAGGTGCAGCAAAAGACAGGTATCACCATCGCTTCTGAAAAATCATTGTCCGGTTCTCTTGAAAAGGTAATAGCTTTTTTGCCTTCCCTTCTCAACAGCACCGCCACCCTTGTTGCTAACCTTGCAACTATGTTATTCTTTCTTTATTACATGCTTTACTACGGGCATGAAATGGAGAAAACATTGTTTCGCATCATCCCATTAAAAGATGCCAATACTACGATACTTGCCGCCGAAACAAAAAAGATAGTAAAGGCTAATGCATTAGGTATTCCGCTCATTTCAATTATCCAGGGGCTAACTGCCACACTCGGATATTTTATTTTTGGTGTGCAAGAGTGGGCCTTATGGGGTTTCCTCACCGGAGTTTTTGCTTTTTTCCCAATAGTAGGTACAATGTTAGTTTGGGTGCCTCTCGTTATATATACTTATACAACAGGTAATTCGGGAATGGCACTCGGCTTATTACTTTATAGTGCAATTGTGACAGGCAATGTTGATTATATATCCCGGATTACCATCATGAAAAAACTGGGCGATGTACATCCTGTTATTACCGTATTAGGAGTTATTGTTGGGTTAGGGCTTTTTGGGTTTATAGGATTGATATTTGGACCATTACTGGTTAACTATATAATTGTACTGTTTAAAATTTATATGAATGAGTTTGTTGAACCAATTGTCATAGAAAATAGTATAGGTGAAACAGATGTGACAACAACATAAATTCCCGAAAATAAAAAATCCACCAGCGGTTGCCGGTGGATTCGTTTAGTAAAATATTAATAGCTTATGCTTTCAGCATTTCTTCCAGCTTCATTACCAGTTCAGTTTTTGTAATGGGCACACCCATTATTTTGTTGTAGCCTTTGGCATCTACAAAATAAACATCCCGGATAATTTTGATAAGCTGCCCGTTATTGATTTCAGGAATCAATACAGTATCAAAATTCTTAATGATGTCACCCAGATTCTTAGGGAAAGGACGAACATAACGAAGATGTGTATGGCTTACCGCATGGCCTTTTGCCTGCAATTCTGATACAGCAGATTTAATAGCACCATATGTAGAACCCCATCCTAATACCAATATCTTTCCTTTATCCGGACCACTATCTAATTTTTGTTCCGGAATATTATCTGCTACCTTATCTACTTTCTCCTGGCGGATTTTCACCATCAACTGGTGATTCTCCGGTTCGTAACTGATGTTACCCGTTACGTTTTGTTTTTCCAAACCACCAATTCGATGTTCCAATCCGGCAGTACCGGGGATAGCCCAGGGTCTTGCTAATTTTTCATCTCTTGAATAGGGTTGCAACTTTTCTTCCTGATCGCCCAACTGTGTTTTAAACTTCACAGCTATTGGCGGTAAAGCATCTGCCGTTGGATATTTCCATGGTTCTGCACCGTTAGCAATATATCCATCACTTAATAATATAACCGGTGTCATATGTTGCACAGCAATTCGTACTGCTTCATATGCTGCTTCAAAACAATCACCGGGGGTTGATGCAGAAACAATCGGCATCGGGCATTCACCATTTCTGCCATAATATGCCTGCATCAAATCGCTTTGTTCCGTTTTGGTAGGCAAACCAGTGGATGGACCGCCCCGTTGTATATTAATAATAACCAAAGGGATTTCCAGCATCACTGCCAATCCCATAGCCTCTCCCTTCAATGCCATACCCGGACCAGATGTAGTGGTGATACCCAGTGAACCACCATAAGCAGCACCAATAGCAGAAGTAATAGCAGCAATTTCATCTTCTGCCTGGAAAGTGCGGACACCAAAATTTTTATACTTCGCCAGGTCATGTAAAATATCGGATGCAGGAGTAATAGGATAGGAACCTAAGAAGATGGGTAATCCGCTTTTTTGCGAAGCAGCAATCAATCCATAAGTAACGGCTTGGTTGCCCATAATGGAACGATAACTACCCGGTTCCATTTTCGCTTTCTCTACTTTGTAAGTAGTGGTAAAAGTTTCGGTGGTATCGC
>JANMFO010000302.1:0-2486 GCA_031374245.1 Chitinophagaceae bacterium
ATGGAAAATCACCTTGTTGGTGATTTAAAAGAATTGGGTTACAACGCTGTATCCTCACTACAGGAATATGGACCAAAAGTATTTGATAAAATGGATGAAGATGCAGCAGTGGGTAAATTAAAAAACAGTGGGGTAGATGCAGTTGTCACTATTGTATTACTGGATAAAGAAAAAGAAAGAAAATATGTGCCTGGCAATATGTATTATTCTCCTTATGGCTATTATTATAACAGATTTTGGGGTTACAGGACTGTATTGTCACATCGTATTTACGAACCAGGATATTATATTACTGATACCAAATATTTCTGGGAAAGTAATCTTTATGATATGGGTACTCAAAAACTAGTCTACTCAGTGCAAACACAAACTTTCGACCCAGCCAATTCAGAAACTATGGGACATGAATACGGACAGATGATAGTAAATGATATGGTTAAGAATAATGTATTAAAGAAAGTGAGTGATATCCCCGCCAAAGCATTTTAATAAAGTTGCTAAACAGATATCCCGGATCTGTATTTGAACCGGGATATCTCTATTTTATTATATGGCAGCTTCAATGCTGAATATTTTAATTAACCAGGTTAAATAGTTTCTTTTCATTGAGGATAGTAATACTGCCATTTATTATATCAATCAGTTTTTCGTTTCTAAAGTCGCTGAGTGTACGAATGAGTGACTCGGTGGCAGTACCGGCAATAGTAGCAAGACTTTCCCGGTTTATATCAATGGCAAATTTTTCATCCTTTGTTTGCTGATATTTTACTTTCAGCATTAAAAGAGCATTTGCCACTTTTTTCCTTAATGAATTATAAGCAAGTCCTAATAGCTGGCTTTCCTTTGCAGAAATATTTTTTGCCAGTAATTGTATAAATCTTTTAGCAACTTCTGGGTTCTTATTAATAAGTTCGTCGAAATCTTCTTTGGGTATTACTGCCAGTTCGCATTCATCCATTGCCTCTGCTGTATCATTGTAGGCTGTTCCTTCCAGCAAGGCAATATACCCGATAAAATCACCCGGGCTTAAAAGGTCAGTCACTAATTCTTTTCCATCTTCATTAGTTTTGTACGCTTTTATTTTTCCTTTTAAAACAAAGTAAAGTCTGTTGGGGTGGTTCCCTTCCGAATAAATTGTTTGTTTCTTTTTATACTTATTAATATTACGGCCTTCGGAAAGCGAGTGAAGAGCATTTTTGCCCGAAGCTGATTTCATTAAATGATCCAATCCTTCCAGGCCGGGATCTAATTCCTGTTTCAGTAAATCGATTTTTTTCAGGCGGCTGTCTACAGCATTTAGTAATTCAGTTCCTGAAAAAGGTTTGGTGATATAATCATCCGAACCAAGTTCCATGCCTTTTCGAAAATCACTGCGTTCTGTTAAGGCAGTTAAGAAAATAAAGGGTGTATTTTTTATAGTGTCATTTTTGTGGACGGCATGCAGGACCCCATACCCATCCAGTACCGGCATCATAATATCGCAGATGATTAAATCAGGAATATATTCGATAGCTTTTTCTACACCAATTTTACCATTCTCCGCCACTACCACTTTATAGTTTGATAGCTCCAATATCTCCGCAGTATTGTTACGGATATCTTCATTGTCTTCTATTAATAATATCTTTTTCATTTCATTCTGTTTTAGTAAATGTGATTACAAACTCTGTACCTTTTCCCAGTTCGCTTTTACAGTCTACTACACCATTCATTAACTCAGCATATTTGGAAACAATATGCAATCCCAATCCTGTACCTTGTATAGTACCGGCATTGGCACCGCGGAAAAAACGTTCCATTAAATGCTTCTGGTCTTCTTTGGAAATGCCTATACCATGATCTTTTACTGAAAGAATTATATGCTTATTCTGAATAAGGGTTTTAATTTCAATTGGACTTGCTTCCTCCGAGAATTTACTGGCATTGGAAACTAAATTCATTATGATATGCTTTAACAGTGATGCATCCAGTAGTACATCAGGGTTGCCTTCATGATGATATTGTATTTTTTGCTGTTTTTTCAGATTGTTTTTTAGTTCTCTTGCAGTTGTTGTAACCAGTTCATGAATATTGAACATGCCAGGTCTTACCTGTATTTTGCCTTCTTCAATTTTCCCTACATTCAGAAAATCATTTAGAATATCTGTAAGCATATTTACAGAAATAACAATACGTTGCAGGTGTTTCTCCCTTTTTGGCTGGTCTTCGGCAGATGTATATTTCTCTATTAAATAAGCTGAGGAAAGCACTGTGCTTAACGGCGTACGAAATTCATGTGAAGCCATAGAAACAAATCTTGATTTTAATTCACCCAACTCTTTTTCTTTTTCCAGCGACTTACGTAAATTATTTTCTGCTTTTTTTCTCTCTGAAATATCAATCGCAATCCCCATAAAGCCAGTAATAACTTCTTCATTATTCCTTATGCAGGTGATTGTTAGTGATATGGGGAAAGAAGTCCCGTTTTTTCTTATACAGGTGTATTG
>JANMFO010000316.1:0-15355 GCA_031374245.1 Chitinophagaceae bacterium
ACAAAACAATATCATTCAAACTCAAACTTCCTGTCAACACAACAATCGCCATGATAGATAATCCTGCTGACAATTCATAACTCACAATCTGTGCTCCGCTTCTCATGGCACCCAGCAAAGAATATTTATTGTTGCTTGCCCAGCCCGCCATTAAAATACTTATCACCATTACAGAAGAAACTGCCGATACATACAACACACCAATATTAATATCCCACAGTTGAAAATCTTTTGCAAACGCTATCGGTGCCATTAGCAACATCGCAACAATAATAGCAATCAATGGTGCCAGGTTGAATAAAAATTTATCTGCACCGTTCGGAGTCAATCCTTCTTTCACTAATAATTTCAACGTGTCAGCCAATGATTGCAACATTCCTTTTGGGCCTACACGGTTTGGGCCAAGGCGTATCTGCATCCAGGCAGATACTTTTCTTTCCATAATAACGAGTACTAAGCCCAATGCTGCAAATAAGCCAATAACCGCCACACCTGCAATGACCATTTCAATGATCAATGACATTGTCGGGTTGAAGGTTTTGTTCAACCATTCATGCAGTTCATTGGCGATATGACTAAAGCTCCACATTATCTGTCTATATCAGGTATTACTAAATCTAATGTTCCCATCATCGCTACCAGATCACCGAGTTTACTGCCTCTTGCCATATGGTCTAATGCAGAAAGGTTTGAAAATCCCGGAGAACGGAATTTAATTCTGTACGGCGTTGTGCCTCCCTCGCTTACAATATATACGCCCAGTTCTCCACGAGCCGTTTCAACTCTTGTATAAAATTCTCCTTTGGGTAATTTTAATACGGCTTTTGTTTTTGTCTGGAAATCACCTTCTGGAATATTATCAATCAGTTGTTCAATAATGCGAATAGACTGTTGCATCTCCCGGATACGAATCATATACCGGGCAAATGAATCGCCTGCTGTTTCCAGCACTTCATCGAACTCCAGCTTATCATAAATTTCATAAGGATATATTTTTCTGATATCACAACTTACACCGCTACCCCTTGCTGCCGGACCACTGCATCCGTATGAAATAGCATCTTCAGGTGATAAATAGCCGACGTTTTTCATCCGGTTCTGAAAAATAATATTGCCAGTTACCAACTCATCGTATTCATGAATTTTGCGTTTATATAATTGCATGAATTCCTTTACTCTCTTTTGGAAATTAGGATGTAAATCCTGCATTACACCACCGGGCACCATATAGTTCATGGTAAGCCGGGCTCCGCAGGTTTCTTCCATAATATCGTTGATGCTTTCTCTTTCACGGAATGCATGGAAGAAAGGAGTGAAGGCACCGAGGTCCATTGCCATTGCTCCCCACCATAATTCATGCGATGCAATCCTTGTCAGTTCATCCATCAGCACCCTTATCACTTGTGCTCTTGGGGGAATTTCCACTTGTAATCCTTTTTCTACACACATGGCACAGGCATGATTATTAATATGAGATGAGAGATAATCCATCCGGCTGGTTACATAAATGAACTGGCGGTAGCTAAGGCTCTCACACATTTTCTCGATTGAGCGATGGATAAATCCTAAATGAGGTTCAACTTTTTTAATTGTTTCCCCATTCAATGTAATGACAAGATGCAATACACCGTGTGTAGCAGGGTGTTGAGGTCCTACATTTATGATTAAATCACCTTCCGTCGTTGTTCCTACTTCTTCAACCATATCAGAGTCTTATCATATTAATCGGGTCTTCAAAATCTTTTCTCATTGGGTTTTTTCCTTCCCATCCGTCAGGCAATATCAATAACCGCAGGTCAGGATGATTCAGGAAGTTCACTCCAAACATTTCATATACTTCTCTTTCATGAAAATCAGCAGTTCTCCATATATGAGAAACTGTTTCAATCTCAGGATTATTTCTGTCCAGTTTCGATTTGATAACAATATTGTGCCTGTATTTGGTAGAAGACAGATGATATACCATGGTAAGATGGGTCTTCCAGTCAATGCAGGTCAGACAAAAAAGATAGTTGAAGAACAATGATTCATCTTTACGAAGTTGCATTGCCAGCGATAACCAGTCCTTCGGCTCTATATTAAGATTTAGCCATTCGCCGCCTTCTTCACAAATAGCAGCAGGAAGTAATTCGGTTATTTTGGCTTTCAATTCTTCGTTCGACATAACTAATCTTTATCCTTTCTTATCTGTTCCCTGGTCAGTCCGCTTTTTATTTTTTCCTGCAATTTTATCAATGCATGAAGCAGTGCTTCTGGCCTTGGCGGGCAACCTGCCACATACACATCCACTGGTATTACATGGTCGGCACCTTTTACTACAGAATAAGTATTATAGAAAAATGGGCCGCCGCTGATAGCACAGGCCCCCATGGCAATCACATATTTAGGATCAGCCATCTGATCGTATAATCTTTTTAATACAGGGGCCATCTTATTTACAATCGTTCCGGCTATTATTATAACATCGGCCTGACGGGGTGTAGCTCTGGCCACTTCAAAACCAAAACGGGAGAAATCATACCTGGCACCAGCTACAGCCATATACTCAATACCACAGCAACTGGTGGCGAAAGTGAGTGGCCATAAGGAGTTTGACCTTGCCCAGTTGATGACATCATCCAGTTTACTCAGGACGATGCCTCCACCCGGCGTTTCATGTATCTGGCCCGGAAAGTCTTTTGTTTTATTTTGTTGCTCTGTCATTTAGTAACAATGATTACATCCATTTTAACGCACCTTTCTTATGAGCATATAGAAAGCCCATAAATAAAATAAAAAAGAAAATGACTATTTCAATAAAAGCTACCCATCCCATACTCTTGGCTACTACTGCCCAGGGATAAAGAAAAACCAATTCCACATCAAAGACGAGAAAGATGAGTGCAAATAAATAGTAGCCTACATTTAATTGTACCCATGTTTTTCCCTGAGTAGGAATACCACATTCGTACGGTTCACCTTTTTGTTTATTGGTAGATGCTTTGAGTACGAACCTCGAAAGAAGTATCGCAATGCCAGAAAAGGCAACGGCTGCAATAATAAGTACAATGAGTGATGATGCACCCATAAAGTCAATTGGTTTATACGAATATAGTAACTATGGGTTAAAACCATGCATGACACTTATCAACTTTAAAGTTGCGAAATATCATCTTAAAATTTGTTTCAGTGTCGCAGGGAATTTTTATCCGTAAAGTTCCAGGTGTATTGCTTTTTTATCATATCCCATTTCTGTAATATGTTTCTTTGCTTCATCAATCATGTGTTTCCAGCCACAGAGGAAAAAAACAGCCTCCAGTCTGTTTTTGCACAGATCCATATAAATAGGATGAACATATCCATAATGTCCCTCCCAGTGCTCACGGGATAAGGTCGGATGATAATGGAAGCCGGGTAATTTTTGTTCTAATTCTTTCAGCTCATTATAATAAAGAAGGTCTTCTTTTTTGCGGCAGCCAAAAATTAAATGAATGTTTTTGATTGGTATACTATGCAGGTGAATGTAATTGACCATACTTCTGAAAGGAGCGATACCAGTACCGGTGCAAATAAGAAAAATATCTTTTTCAATTTTTTCAGGCAGGGTAAACACTCCCTGTGCTCCCCGTAAAGTCATTTCGCTACCGACTTTTATTTCATCAAAAAGATAGCTGGTTCCCAAGCCACCCTGCGCCTGTACAATAAGCAGTTCAAATATATTGGAACCATCTGGCCAGGAAGATATAGAATAACTACGCCACCGTTTATTCACTTTTTCATGAATAGGCAGATCCAGAGTTACGAACTGACCTGGTTTAAAATCAAATGTTGTGAGTTCGGGAATTTCTATCCAAAAACGGCGGGTGTTAGCGGTTTCATTTTCAATGCGTATCACTTTGCCTGTTCGCCAGGGTTGTATGGCCATGTTGGTTTTGTTTATTGGAAGGTAAAATACGAAACAGCGATTGAATAAACATAAAAAAATCCATGAAATCAATTCAGACAATTATTCCATGATTATCTTTGCAATTCGAATGAGTGTACAGGATTTGTTGCAACAGTATCAGAACACCCCCCGCCTTTTTCAATTGGCGGACAGGCTCTCATTTGCCCAGCCTCAAAAAATCTATCTTAAAAACTTACAGGGAAGCTCATCACAGTTTGTGGTAGCAGCAGCTTTTCTGCATCCATCCTGCACGCAGCTCAATCATATTATTGTACTGAATGATGCAGAAGAAGCTGCTTATTTCCATAATACACTGGAGAACCTGACTGAAGCATTGGATATCTTTTACTTTCCATCTTCTTTTAAAAACCGGAAGAATTACCAATTGCTCAATTCATCGCATGTGATGCTGCGCACAGAGGCGTTAACGAAAATTGCAACGGGTGGAAATAAAAAAGTTATTGTTACTTATCCTGAGGCACTATTTGAAAAAGTAGTATTGCCAGCCACATTGTCTTCGAATATCATTCATATAAAGTCAGGCGATACACTGAATGTCGAGCAATTATTGCTCAAATTGTCTGATTATGGTTTTGAAAGAACAGATTTTGTGTACGAACCCGGGCAATTTGCTATTCGGGGTGGAATTCTCGATATCTATTCTTTTGGTAATGAAAAACCTTACCGGATAGAGTTGTTTGGAAATGATGTTGATTCCATTCGCATCGTTGACCCGGAAACACAATTGAGTGAAAGAAAATTATTGCAGGTTTCCATTATTCCCAATGTAGATACTCAGTTTACCAGCGAAGACAGAATTTCTTTGTTTGATTTTTTACCAGTGAATACTATAGTGTGGATGCAGGATTATGAACTCTGCAAAGCCCATTTGGCGGATAGCGAAGATGACTTGCAGGCATTTCTTGGTTTGCAGGAAGAAATTAAAGCATCCTTTTTGGCAAATACTACCATTGCAGGACAAAAAGCAGCTAAGCGAAAGGAACAGGAAGACCAGGACGATAAATTAATAAAGAAAGATGTTGGGGTAGATGATTTTATTACTTCAGCTAACCTGGAAAATGAATTAACTAAAAAGCACTTAGTTGAGTTTGGGTTCCAATCTTACCTTGCCAATTTTGAAATTGAATTTCATACAAAAGAGCAACCGGCTTTTAACCGCCAGTTTGATTTGCTGATAAGAGATTTGAAAGGCTGGGAAGCAAAAAAATTTGAACTGTACATTTTTGCGGAAAACCCAAAGCAACTGGAAAGGTTACAAAGTATTTTTGATGATCTGAAGGCTGAAATTGTTTTCAATCCTTTTACTGTTTCTATTCATGAAGGGTTTATTGACGAAGATCTCCAACTTGTTTGCTACACAGATCACCAGGTGTTTCAGCGATACCATAAATATAAAGTAAAGCAAGCCTATAATAAGAACAAAGCGATTACAATAAGAACCCTTAGGGAACTACAACCGGGAGATTTTGTTACCCATATTGATCATGGCGTTGGTATTTTCAGTGGCTTGCAGAAGCTTGAAGTAAACGGAAGATTGCAGGAAGCAGTACGATTGATTTATAAAGACACTGATATTTTATATGTCAACATCAACAGCCTGCATAAAATTGCCAAGTTTACCGGCAAAGAAGGCAGTGTGCCAAAAGTAAACAAGCTTGGCAGTGATGTGTGGAATAAACTAAAAGAGAAAACAAAAACTAAGGTTAAAGAAATTGCTTTCGATCTGATAAAACTCTATGCTAAACGAAAAGCACAGCAGGGTTTTCAGCATACACCGGATAATTATATGCAAACGGAGCTGGAGGCATCATTTATTTATGAAGATACCCCCGATCAGAGCAAAGCAACTGCGGATGTAAAAAAAGATATGGAATCGCCAACACCAATGGACAGGTTAGTATGTGGTGATGTAGGCTTTGGTAAAACAGAAGTAGCGATAAGGGCTGCTTTTAAAACTTGTGTGGATGGTAAACAGGCAGCCATATTAGTGCCTACAACGATTCTTGCTTTTCAACATTATCAAACTTTCAAAGAACGGTTGAAAGATTTTCCCGTTACTGTAGATTATATTAATCGTTTCAAATCTGCGAAAGAGAAAAAAGAAACGTTGCAGCGATTAGAAGAAGGGAAAGTGGATATTATTATTGGCACACATGGTTTGCTGGCTAAAGATGTGAAATTTAAAAACCTCGGATTGTTAGTGGTTGATGAAGAACAAAAATTTGGTGTTGGGCATAAAGAAAAAATTAAAACTTTGCGTACAGCAGTTGATTGTTTGACCCTGACTGCTACGCCTATTCCAAGAACATTACAGTTCTCACTGATGGGTGCGAGGGATTTGAGTATTATGAATACACCGCCACCCAACCGGCAACCGATTCAAACGGAAGTACAGGTATACAATGAAGACTTTATCCGGGAAGCCATTTATTTTGAAACAGAAAGGGGCGGACAGGTTTTCTTTATTTATAACCGCATTGCTGGGTTAGCAGAAATGGCAGCAATTATTCAAGCACTTTGCCCTGATTTAAGCATTGGCTATGCCCATGGGCAAATGGAAGGCCATGTACTGGAAGAAAAGATTTTTGATTTTATTGACAGAAGGTATGATGTATTGATTTGTACCAATATTGTAGAAAGCGGTGTTGATATTCCGAATGTAAACACCATTATCGTTAATAATGCTCATCAGTTTGGGTTAAGTGATTTACACCAATTACGTGGAAGAGTAGGCAGAAGCAATAAGAAAGCATTCTGTTATTTATTGGCTCCGCCGATGAGTACGTTGCCCAATGATTCAAAGAAAAGATTACAAACACTGGAACAGCATAGTGAATTAGGAAGTGGTTTCCAGATAGCGATGAGGGATTTGGACATCAGAGGTGCCGGAAACATGCTGGGTGGAGAGCAAAGTGGATTTATGGCCGACATTGGTTTTGAAACATATCAAAAAATTCTGGATGAAGCCATCCGTGAATTGAAACGAACGGAATTTAAAGAATTATTCAAAGATGAAATTGCAAAGCAGGATGATTTTGTAGCAGATTGTACCATTGATACAGACCTTGAAATTTTAATACCGGATGAATATGTTGAAAGTATTGGTGAAAGATTATCACTATATCAGCGATTAGATAATTGTGAAACAGAGGAAGAATTGGTAGCAATGCAACAAGAAATGGATGATCGATTTGGTGCTGTACCGCAACCTGTAAAAGATTTATTCATCACAGTCCGCTGCCGCAAGCTGGCTGTTGATTTGGGATTTGAAAAAATGTCGTTGAAGATGCAGACACTGCGTTGCTTCTTTATCAACCGTCCGGACTCACCCTATTTTGAGTCAGTAACTTTCCAAAAAATAATTGAGTTTCTGCAAACGGCAACGAACAAAGGCAAATTGAAACAAACTGGCAAATTGTTTTTGCTTGTAGCTGATAATATGAAGAATATGGAGGAGATGCACCAGTTCCTGAAGGCTATGCATTTGTATTGTTTTTCTACTCCCGCAATCCCTGCCTGATACGGTTTACGTATCTGTACCAAATCCTGCACAGTATTGGCTTTTCTCAGGTATTTGTATTATTTTTAAATCTCTTAAAAATCACTATGAGACCCAATCCAATTCCCGTGATAGCTGCTGTGTTGCTGCTTTTCTCCCTGTCATTGGCAGCACAACTTGTCCCGAATCAGCGGGAGGACGATTCCCGCTATAACCTGCTGCTTAAAAGCGGTGCCTTCATTCCTCAAAAAAATATTACTGACGATAAGCTGAATCAGTTTAACCGTAAAGCGATCAGAACAACAGGGAAAACATTTGCAGTAATACAATTTGAACATATTCCTGCAGCATCAGAAAAAAAGCAATTGCAGGAAGCCGGTATTGAATTGCTTGAATACATTCCAAACAATGCATATACCGTAACTATAACAGGGTCATTAAATGCTTCATTGCTTACACAAATAAAAGCAAGGGCTGTGGTTGAATTGTCTGCAGAACAAAAAATGCAACCCGGGTTGGCAAAAGGAAATTTTCCTGCATGGGCTGTTAAAATAACCGGAACAGTAGATGTGTGGATCAGCTTTCCCAAATCATTTATTTACGAGACAGTTGTTCAGGAACTTAAAGCTCAAAACTTTGATATCACATCTTCGATTTATAAAGATTACAGGATTGTTGGTTTGCGGGTGTCAGCTGCACGGTTAAATGAACTGGCATCCATGCCATTTGTAGAATATGTACAATCCATTCCACATGAAGACCAGCCGCTTAATTCTAACAGTATGTTTCTCTCAAGAGCCAATGTGTTAAAAGCTCCTTTGTCAGCAGGAGGAAGAAATCTTAAAGGCGAAGGTGTAGTAGTAGGAATTGGAGATAATGGTGATGTGCAATCGCATATGGATTTTACAGGCAGGTTGATAAGTCGTTCTTCCCAAATTTCAAGGGCACATGCCACACATGTTACAGGAACAATTGGTGGTGCAGGGATTTTACAGGAATTATTTACAGGGTATGCTCCAAAGGCAACTTTAATAAGCCAGATCTATTCCAACATATTTACTTATGCACCTACCTACGTTCAGGATTACGGCATGGTGGTTACCAATAACTCGTTTGGAACAGTGGCAAATGATTGCGACTACAACGGCTTTTACGATTTGACCTCCCGCATATTGGATCAACAGGCATTTGATCTTCCTGAATTGCAGCAGGTCTTTGCAGCGGGCAATGACGGCTTCAGAACCTGCAGCCCTTATCCGTTTGGGTTCAAAACAGTTTTAGGTGGGTATCAATCTGCAAAAAATGTTTTGACGGTGGGTAGTACAAATTACAAAGGTGACTCAAGTGTTTTTTCCAGCAAAGGACCTGTAAAAGATGGCAGGATAAAACCAGAAATAATGTCGCAGGGAGATTTTGTAGTATCTACATGGACAAATAATATATACTCCCCTAACAATGGAACAAGTATGGCCGCACCGGGTGTATCCGGAGGATTGGCATTATTGATTCAGCGATATCGCCAATTGAATAGCGGGGCAAATCCTAAAAGCGGGTTATTAAAAGCTTTAATATGCAATGGAGGAACAGACCGGGGCAATGACGGACCCGATTTTAGCCATGGATTTGGGAGTATGAATCTTTTACGTTCAGATACCATGATGGAAAATGCAACTTACTTTAATACTTCTGTTGCCAACACATTAAACAATACTCATTCGATAACAGTTCCGGCAAATACAGCACATTTGAAAGTAACTCTGTACTGGCAGGATCCTCCGGCAAATTTGCTGGCTACTAAAACATTGGTAAATGATCTCGATCTGGATGTAACAACCCCCGCGCCGGCAGTTGTATTACCAAGAATATTAGATACACTACCCGCCAATGTAAATTTAGTTGCAGGTACAGGTGCAGATCATATCAATAATATTGAGCAGGTTGTTATTGATAACCCTGCTTCAGGAACTTATTCGTTAAAGGTTACCGGAACAGCAATAACACAAGGTCTTTCGCAAGAATATTTTCTGGTATATGACATTATACCGGCGGGCCTGGTTTTAACAAACCCTGTTGGTGGTGAAGCATTTGTTCCATCCGTTTCCGCATTTGACAGTGTATATGTACAATGGGAATCGTATGGTGGTGCTGCAAGTCAATTTACATTGGAACTTTCAACTAACAATGGAGGAAGCTGGGCTCCACTCAGTGCAACAAGCAGCACAATTCATGATACCAGCAGGCTTTTTAGCTGGGGTGTTCCTGATGTTCAAACTGAACAGGCAAGAATCAGGCTTACAAAAAACAGCACGGGTTCTACACAAACAAGTTTTCCCTTTACCATCATAAGCCAGACTATTGATTCATTAACACCAACCCAATGCGAAGGATACATTACACTGGGTTGGAGAAATCTACCTGGGGCAACAGATTACGAAGTAATGATGCTGCAGGGTGATGAAATGGTATCCATGGGAACTACAGCACTATTAAATTATACATTCAGTGGTTTATCAAAAGATTCGGTGTATTGGGTAACAGTAAGGCCGAGAATAAATGGTATCCCTGGCAGAAGAGCAACTGCTGTTGCAAGGCAACCGAATAGTGGTACTTGTGCAGGAAGTATATCTGATAACGATCTGAAACTGGATTCTATTCTTTCGCCGGGATTATCCGGAAGAAAATTTACTTCTACTGAATTATCCAATAGTGTACCTGTTACTATCCGCATCAAAAACCTGGATGACCAGGTTTCAACCGATGATATTATAGTTACTTATTCTATTAATGGAGGGGCAACGGTAACAGAAACTATTAATAATCTTAGCACTCCCACTTCAACAATTGCCGCCGGAGGTTTTATTGATTATACATTTTTGGTAAATGCAAACCTTGCTACAGTTGGTACTTACAGTTTTGACGTGACAGCCACCAAAGCTTCTGATCCGGTTACAACAAATAACCGGCTTGTTAAAGTGTACAAGCAATTGGATAATCAACCTATCACTACCGGTGATCTGCCGTGGCTGGATAATTTTGAAACAGCTTCAGCGCAATCTGTTTTAAAGAACCAGATGGGACTTAGCGGAAGAGATCGGTACGATTTTGTAAACTCAACTATTTATGGAAGATTGAGAACGTTTATCAATAGCGGTATTGCTTATTCAGGTAGTAAAGCTTTGTCATTGGATGCAAGTCGTTTTTTTACGGCTGGTAATACAGATTCATTAACTGGTACTTTCAATCTTGGTACTTTCAATGCGAACACAAAAGACATACGCCTTGATTTCCAGTATAAAAATCATGGTCAGCTTACCAATGCTGCCAACAAAGTATGGGTTAGAAGTAATGATGCCGGATCCTGGATAGAAGTATATGATTTATTTGCCAACCAAAAAATCCCCAGCAGTTTTAAACGTTCATCAAGTATAGAGTTGTCCAATATTTTAATAGCTAACGCAACAAATTTTTCAACCAGCTTCCAGGTTCGATGGGGGCAAAATGGTAACACCCAGGCTACAGATAATGATGGCGGTGCCGGTTACACATTTGATGATATCAGGATATATGAAGTGGCAAATGATATACAGATGATAAGTGTTGATGAACCTGTTGGCTATAATTGTGCATTGAGTGCCGCAGTGCCTGTAAAAGTAACTGTAAGAAACAGCAACAGCAGTACGCTTAACAGTATCCCGGTTAAGTACAGGATAAACGGAGGTTCTTTTGTTACTGAAACTATTGCTTCCGTTGCTGCTAACACAACCGTGCAATACACTTTTGCAACAACTGCCGATTTATCAGCTACAGGCACTTATACTATTGAATCAATTGTTTCTTATCCGGGTGATTCATTTGCCGAAAATGATACGGCTTCTGTTTCGGTAACCAACCTGCCTGTTGTCAGCAGTTTTCCATATTTACAAAATTTTGAATTGAATAATGGTTCCTGGTACACATCGGGCAGCAGGAGCAGTTGGGAATACGGAACTCCCGTTTCTCCAAAAATAAACCGTGCAGCCAGTGGAAGTAAGGCCTGGAAAACTAGATTGGTAGGTTACTATAATGATGCAGAGTTGTCTTATCTCTATTCGCCCTGTTTTGATATTTCTGCAATGACTAATCCGACAATTAGCTTCAGCCTTGCATTGGATATTGAAGATTGTGGCGCCACTCTATGCGATGCTGCCTGGGTAGAATATTCTGCAGATGGAATAATATGGACAAAACTTGGCGCTATGGGACAGGGCATCAACTGGTACAATAAAAATTATGCAGGCAACCAGTTATGGAGCCAGCAAAATTATATCCGCTGGCATGCGGCCACTGCTGCTTTGCCAACAAGCAGTAATACCCGGTTGAGATTACGGTTTGTATTTAGTTCTGATGTTGGTTTGGCAAAAGATGGAATTGCTGTCGATGACATTCATATCTATGACAATACATTTGGCATCTATGATGTAACGGGAGCAAGTCCGGTAGTAAACCAGGCGGCTGTTAGTGGTTCAGGCTGGGTAAATTTTGTGGAATCTGGAACCAATAAATTAATTGCCTCTGTAAACCCAAACGGCCAGAACCTTGGAAGTACAAATGTGCAGTCATTCGTTAATACAAGTGGTGTAAGGATAAAAAACAGCCAGTATTATCATGATAGAAACATAACTATTAAACCGACAACTGTTAATCTTCCTGATTCAGCCACTGTTCGTTTCTATTTCTTAGATACAGAAACAGAAGCATTGATAAATGCAACTGGGTGCAGTGTATGTTATAAACCATCAACAGCGTATGATTTGGGTGTTTCCAAATACAGTCATCCGGATGATAATATTGAAAACGGCACACTTGCCGATAACAATGGTGCCGGGAACTGGTTGTTTATAAATTCTGCTAAAGCAACAAAGGTTCCATTTGATAAAGGCTACTATGCTGAATTTAAAGTGAAGGATTTTTCTGAATTCTGGTTAAACAATGGTGGCTTTGATAATTTTCAATCATTGCCAGTAGAGCTGATCAGCTTTACAGCTACAAAAGCTTCCAATATAAAAGATGTATTGGTACAATGGAAAACTGCTTCCGAACTTAATGTAAATCGTTTTGAAGTAGAAGTGGCAAAAAGTAATTCCGGTTATCAGCAAAACCAGTTTGTAAAAATTGGTGACGTAAACAGTTTTGGAAATTCTGTACAGGAACAACAATACAATTTTACAGATATTGAAAATGGGAAGTCCGGGGTTCGTTATTACCGGTTGAAAACAATTGATAACGATGGAAGCTTTAAATATTCGGCTATCCGGTCTGTGTTATTTGATGATGAAATAAAATGGCAAATAAACCCTAACCCTTCGGCTGGTAAGTTTAATCTTACCTACCAGGCAAATGATGGATTAGATATTACAGTTAAGATCTTAGATGTAAATGGTAAATCAGTTAAGCTGTATCGATCAGTTGCTACTGGGTTTGTACAGAAAATCAATATTGATCTGGATGAGCCAAAATTTGCAAACGGTTTATACCTGCTGGAAGTAGCGGCAGGAGAAAAGCGGCAATCCTTTAAACTGGTTAAGCAATAAAAAACCCTGTTCCGTTTTAACGGAACAGGGTCTATCTTCAAAATCTTGGTTTATTCCCAGCCTTGTTTGGCTATACCTGCTTTTATAGCAGCCAATGCTTTTTCTGAACCCATTAAGGTCGTAAGCTTGTTACCTTTTCCATCATTACCCTGCGCCATATAGGCGCCTTTGGCGGTTTTTGTGATAACAGCATCAAACATTTCAACACCTTTTTCTTTTGTTTTAACGTTATACGCTGTGATTTTTACATCTGACATGGTCAATAGTTTTTGATTAGTAATACCTGAAATTAAGCATTCTGAAGGTGTTTTAGAGCGAAAATTTACCTAGGGGCATAAAAAACCCCTCATTTTCCTGATAAAAACAAGGGGTAACTTATTTATTATTAATGGTTTATATATCCAATTTAGCATATTTAGCATGGCTCTCAATAAATGCCCTTCTGGGAGCCACTTCGTCGCCCATCAGCATACTGAAGATTCGGTCGGCTTCAGCTGCACTTTCAATGGTTACCCTCTTTAAAGTACGGGTGTCAGGGTTCATGGTGGTGTCCCAAAGCTGGTCTGCGTTCATCTCCCCCAAGCCTTTATATCGCTGAATATTTACCGAATCATCTTTACCAGCACCTAATTTTTCTACCAGTGCTTTGCGCTGATTTTCGTTGTAGGCATAAGCCTGTTCCTTTCCTTTTTTTATTAAATAAAGCGGTGGTTGGGCAATGTAAACATATCCTTGCTCCACCATTTCCGTCATATAACGGAAAATAAAAGTGAGGATCAATGTAGCAATGTGAGAACCATCCACGTCAGCATCTGTCATGATGATGAGTTTGTGGTAACGGAGTTTACTTAGGTCAAGAGCCTTCGGATCTTCCGGGGTTCCCATTTTTACCCCAAGGGCAGTAAACATGTTTCTTATCTCCTCGTTGTCATAAATCTTATGTTCCATCGCTTTTTCTACGTTCAGAATTTTACCCCGGAGTGGAAGAATGGCCTGGAAACTTCTGTCCCTTCCTTGCTTGGCAGTACCACCGGCAGAATCTCCCTCAACAAGATATAATTCACAACGGTTCGGGTCTCTGTCAGAACAATCAGCCAGTTTACCGGGCAGGCCACCGCCAGATAATACTGATTTACGTTGAACCAGCTCCCTTGCTTTTCTGGCTGCAGCCCTTGCCTGTGCAGCAAGGATTACTTTAGCCACGATATTCTTTGCTTCTTTGGGATTTTCTTCAAGATATGCTTCCAATGCTTTTGATACCGTGGAATCAACAACACCCATTACTTCATTGTTACCAAGTTTTGTTTTGGTTTGTCCTTCGAACTGAGGTTCGGGAACTTTTACTGAAATAATAGTACTTAACCCTTCCCGGAAGTCATCACCTTCAATTTCAACTTTTGCTTTTTCAAACAAACCATTTTTATCGCCATAGCTTTTGAAAACCCTTGTTAATGCACGGCGGAAACCGGATACATGGGTACCACCTTCTATAGTATTGATATTATTAACGTAGGAATAAATGTGTTCACTGTAGCTATCATTATAAGTCAAGGCGACTTCCACCATTACGTTGGTGTTATCATCTTTTCCTTCTACGTAAATTACTTTAGGTATTAGTGAGTTACGTCCGGCACTGCTGTCGAGCATTTCAACAAATTCCACAATACCGCCTTCACTGTAAAAAACATTGGAATAATCAGAACCATCTTCTTCTTTTTCTCTGACATCATTTAATATGATGCGGACACCACGATTGAGGTATGATAGCTCCCGCAGACGACCTTCCAGAATATCTTTATTGTAAACTAACGTAATGAAGATGGAGTCATCCGGCCAGAAATGAATTTTAGTCCCTGTTGTGTCACTGACCCCAGTTTCCCGAACGGAATATTGAGGCACACCGATTTTATATTCCTGTTCAAATGTTTTTCCATCCCGGTTAACAGTTACCAGTAACAGTTTGCTCAATGCGTTTACACAACTTACACCTACACCGTGCAAACCGCCGGATACTTTATAAGAACCTTTATCGAACTTACCACCGGCATGTAATACCGTCATCACCACTTCCAGTGCAGAACGTTTTTCTTTGGTGTGCATCGCAGTGGGGATACCACGGCCATCATCTTCCACGGAAATAGAATTGTCTTCATGTATGGTAACGATGATGTTTTTACAATAACCTGCCAGGGCTTCGTCGATAGAGTTGTCAACTACTTCATACACCAGGTGATGCAAACCCTTCACTCCAATATCACCAATGTACATTGCCGGACGTTTACGAACGGCTTCCAAACCTTCTAATACCTGGATACTATCGGCACTGTAACCGGCCGATAT
>JANMFO010000322.1:0-10901 GCA_031374245.1 Chitinophagaceae bacterium
GGAAATTTTTGGAGCAGGCCCCATTATCGACGGCAATCCTCCTGTACATAAAGACTTTAGCCTTCCTGTTGATAGTTCAACAGATATAAAATATCAATTGGATAGCTTGAAAAAAAACGGAGCAGATTTTATAAAAACCTACTCGCTGATAGAAAAAAAAGAATTGGAAAAGATTGCAAGCTATTCCCGAAGTAATCATATTCCATTTGCAGGCCATTTATCAGAATATATAGAACCGGAAATATCGATAAAGCTTGGACAAAAAAGTGTCGAACACTTAAACAGGCTGGACGATATTTGGATAAAAGATAAAAGAAGAACAAATGTTATAGCTACCCTGATGAGGGATAATGGTACATGGCTTTGCCCAACCATAATTACTTACTTTCTGAAAGTGCACATGATAGACTCTTCAATTGTAAATGATCATTTTGAAAAATATATCACTCCGGAATTAAAAAAAGAATGGCAAGGAGCAAGGCTAGCAAGGATTAGAAAATTTAGTAATAAAGAACAGCTTACCAAACAAGAAGAACTATTTAAGCAACAAAACGATTTACTGGCATTTTTGTATAGCAAAAAAATCAAGTTATTAGCAGGAAGTGATTTTGCCGGAATACCTTTCGTTTATCCTGGTATTGGACTTCACCAGGAGCTTGAATTGATGGTTAAAGCAGGAATACCTATCGCAGAAGTATTAAAATCTGCAACAATTAATCCGGCTCTTTATTTCGGAATCCAGAATAGATATGGTTCTATTACACCTGGGAAATATGCAGATTTGATATTGCTGAATGAAAACCCGCTAATCGATATAAAAAAAACAAAAACTATTATCATGGTTTTCAAAAAAGGGCAGGAAGTTAATTAATAAAAGAATTTAAAAGAAGATAGGTATAAACGTTTTGTGTAAACGAGTTAGTCGGAAATAACCTGAAAATATTATGCGAAAAACTATAATTGCTTCGCCAACTCTTCCAACTCCGTTTCTTCCAACATTTGCCTTTCCGGGTTTCCATCTTTCATCGTCCATTTAATAAGCCGTATACAACCATCAGCAATTTCAATACCGGTAATATCACCATCGCTGAAACAGCAGCAGCCCGTATTAAAATAAGAAGGTTTCATACTCATGTAATCAACGGATACGGCAATAAATTCTTTTTCTCTTTTTTTAATTTCATCCAGCAATGTGGCTAGCTCTTCTGTATTCTTTTCCTTTTCGGCAAACTGAAATTCTTTATATAATTTTTCCAGGTGCGTCAGCGATTTAAATACCGGCTGGTGGGTGTGCCCGGTTATAAGCAAAATATTTTTTTGATGGGATGACCACTCGTACATAATATGATTGTGCAGTGTTTTCTTTTCTGCATTATAAGCTGGTGTATTGGGATTGATGCGAAGTAAAGATTGCAGCGGAGCCCATATCCAGGCTACAAAAAATTTGCTGAATTTATTTCCATCACTTTGTGCATCACCCTGGTGGCCATGTGTAAGGAAGATAGTAAGCTCGGTGTCTTTAGTCTGTAGTACTGAGTCCGGCTTATTCGCTCCCGGATCCATGCTCTTTACTAATGACTTCAACACTACACCCTCATACACTTTTATTTTCTCGCCATACATATCTTTCAAATGCAGGGGTGCAAAGGGGCTCACATTCCAGTACAAATCATGGTTGCCGTATATTTTTACATAATTATTATGTTCAATAAATTTTTTCTCGGTTGCAAAAGTTGCTTTATTCTTTTTCTTTACCTGCCACATACGGTTCTCCCACAGTTCTTCGCTATCGCCTAAGTTGATAAAACAAAAATCATTGTTGCTGTAGTGTTCCAATGCAGCGAGGTAATTAGGTTCGGCCTGTGTAAAATCATCAGCTCCGTTTCTTCTGCCTTTGTGCTGATCAGAAAAAACAATAAACTTACCTGCATGTTGTTCAAACGGAATCACCAATCCTTTTTTTCCGGGATGTGCTATTACATCCTTAAAAAGTTTTGATAACGCTTCAAATATTTTTTGCTGAATTGGTTTCGATGAAAATTTAGCCACTGCCCAAAGTATTGGCCGTAATAATAATATGCGAAGTAGTTTTCTCATTTTACTTAGAACCACAAGTTTAAACAATAGCCATTGAATTGCAATAGAGAAAGAAAAATCCCATCCCGGTTAAATCGGAATGGGATTGAAAATTTATAGTGATAAAAACAACTTCGTTATTGCACCACAACTTTACCATTGGCCAACGCCTTACCATTTGCATCACCTACTACCACATAATAAACTCCTTTCTGTGCAGGTTTGATATCAATACTTAATAATGAATAAGGCCCGGTTACAGTAAATTGTTTGAACTCCACTTTCGCTCCACGGGAATCATATATCGTAACTGTCCTTGATGCACTTATTCCGCCATTGTTGTAATAAGAAACAGTGAATGCGCCATCATTCGGACTTGGGAATATGAACAGTTTATTGCTGGCCGGTGCATCAATAGTAATTACTGGTGAAAGATTTGAGCAAAGCAAACCACCCGGCCACGTTTCTGCTATTCTTGCCTGGTAAGCTCCTGTTTTTTCTACATTGGCCACATAACTATTTCCAGTAACTGCCAATGGGTTTCCATTGTATGTCCATGTGGTGATTAATATACCTCCGGTTGATGCAGTTGGGGTTGCAGTCAACGTGGATGATTGCCCCGGTGATAAACTGATTTTTGAAGCGGTAAGACCAACTGTTGGCAATTGGCGAATCATTAGCATCACCGGATTAGAAGTAGTAGGGACTGTACAGGTAGCATTTGATAACTGGCAACGATACCTGTTGTTACTCATTGCAACTGTAATTGCATTGACTGTATAAGCAGCAGCATTAGCACCAGTTATTGGTGACCATGTTGCACCACCATTGGTACTTAGTTCCCATTGATAATTTATTGTTTGTGTACTCATACCTGCAACAGTGAAAGTAGCATTGGCTCCGGAGCACAATTCAACAGCAGTTGGTTGAGTAGCTACAGTTACCGGTGTTATTACTGATAATGTGGCGACATTGGATGTGGCCGTTGATGCTGAACAAGTACCGCTAACTACACAACGGTATTGGTTACCGTTCATGCCTGCTGCGGCACTACTAATAATATAGGTAGCTGCATTAGCACCTGTAATATTTGTAAATGCAGGCACAGCAGTTGTGCTTATCTGCCACTGATAAGTAATACCCGTTCCAGAAGCAGTTACACTAAAGCTGTTGCCACCGCCACTACAAATAGTAGCACTTTGGGGATTAGCAGATATTGCAGGTAATGTATTAATAGTAAGTGTTGCTGTGTTGGATACACCAGGTATTGTGCAGGTAGCATTCGACAACTGGCAACGGTACTGATAAGCATTCATTGCTGTTGTTGCACCGGTTATATTAAGTGTTGCACTGGTAGTACCTGAGTATGGTGCTGAAGCAGGAACATTTATAAAACCACTTCCTGTATTTACCTGCCATTGATAAATAATTCCTGTACCGCTGCCTGCTACTGTGAAGCTGGTTGTGCCACCATCACACACTATTGTACTGATTGGCTGTGTGGTAACACCCACCGATGTTACTACGGTAAGTGTGGCCGCATTGGAAGTAGCAGCCGGTGTACAAGAACCTGACACGACACAACGGTATTGATTGCCGTTCATTCCGGCAGTAATACCTGTTACCGAATAGCTTGCTGATGTTGCAGCAGGAATATCAGTAAATGCAGGCACAGCAATAGTGCTTACCTGCCATTGATAAGTAATTACTGTTCCGGAAGCTACCACATTGAATGTATTATTACTGCCAGCACACAAAGTAACAGACTGTGGTTGTGCAGTTATTGCAGGTGCTGTATTTACAGTAAGTACAGCTGCATTGGAATTAGTGCTGCCACACTGGCTGCTTACCACACAACGATATTGATTGCTATTTAACCCTGCAGTTACTCCGGCGATAGTATATGATGCAGTAGTTGCACCACCAATATTGGTAAATGCAGGCACTGCTGCCGTACTCATCTGCCATTGATAAGTACTTGTAGCTGCAACAGTGAAAGTAACATTACCTCCTGTACAAATTGCCTGTGACACAGGCTGTGTTGTAATTACCGGACCTGCTCCGGGGTTTATTGTAAATGTTATATTTCTGGTTTGCAAAGTAGTTCCGGCAGTACCTGCTACTGTTACCACATAAGAACCGGCAGATAGTGTACTTGCATTTGTAATTATAACCGTAGTACTTGTGCCCGAAGTAGTAAGAGGGTTGGTGCCGAAGCTAACAATTGGTCCGGCAGGGCTTACACTTGATGTAAGTGAAATTGGAGTTGAAAAACTACCATTGTATGTTGCAGTTAAAGTTGTTTGCATAGTAGCAGCAGTCGGACATGCTGAAACAACCGGCACCGGACTACTAAACGTAAAACCGGTAGGAACTGCATCTGCAACCGGGCTTTCCCAAACGCCCCTGCCATAAGTAGCCACTCTTATTTTGCCAGCCGCTTTTTGTATTTCCAGTTCATTAATTGCTACTAGCGGCAGATTATCTGAATAATTAGCCCAGTTGACATCTGCTTCAGTTTTATAATAAACACCGATGTTCATCCCTATATACATACCTCTTGGTGTATTATCATCTACTACAATTGTTCTTGCAACAATAGCAGGAAGATTGGAAGAAATATTTGTAAACGTTGCCCCTGCATCAGTAGAAACTAAAATACGGTTGGACGAACTGTTACAGGCAATCCATATTTTAGACGGGTTAGTTGGATCAACCGCAATATCATTAATGGTTGATGGAGCAGATCTTACAGCCCAGGTGGCGCCATCATCAGTAGTAACATATAAAGCTGCTCCGTTTGAAGCATAAATAAAATTAGGATCAGAAGGTGCTACTGCCAGATCAGCTAATGTTGTAGTGATTGTGGTACCAGAAATATTTGTCCAGCTTGTACCACTGTTAATCGATTTATATACTCCTGTCCACCCGCCATATAAAATAGTTTCATTAGTAGGATGTATTGATAAAGGCGTTACCCATTGGCCAGATGAAGGTTGCCCAAGGCCATTATATGAGTTTCCGCCATTTACAGATCGGTATAAAGCACCGTTTTGGCTAGTGCCCCATAATTTTAAGTGATCCGTTGGACTTACCAGGCCCTCCATACCATCAGCGCCTAACCAATCAACCCAGTTGCCTGAAGCTTGTCGTGCAGCACTGCCATTGTCTTGTGCACCACCTGTTATTACGTTCGCATTGGTTTGTGAATTAGCTATCCGGTAAAATTGCCTAATGCCCAGCCCCGAAGAAATATCTGTCCAGTTGTCACCGGCATCTGTACTTTTAAAAGCACCGCCATCTGATAATGAATAAATGGTACTGTTTATCCAGAAAAGACCATGTACATCTGCATGGTTATAACCAATACTGTTTGGCAGGGACCACGCAGTAATTGCTGTAAAAGAAGTTCCTTCATTTACAGACTTCCAGCAAATAATACCGGCGATGTAAACTTCGCTGGCATTGGTGGGTGATACATCCATTGCCATATCATAAGTTGCCTGCCCGCCAGTACCTGTTCCGGTTGTTTCATACCCAAAATAATTGGTGCCGGATGCCGGATTGCCCACAACCGTAGTTGTAAAAGTTAAGCCAGCATCGGTTGATTTATACATTCTGCCAAACAAACTTCCGCTGGCTTGTACTGCATAAACATAGTTTGGATTCGCCGGTGATACGGCTACCAAGGTGCGGCCAGTATTGGTTATACCTTCAGCTACACCTACCAGTGTCCAGGTAATACCATTGTCAATAGAACGATATACATCACTGCCACTGGCATACATGATGTTAAGGTTATCGGGTTTAAATTCTATGTCTTCTTTGCTGCCTGTATGCACTTGTGTCCAGGATGTACCGGCATTAACTGATCTCCAAATACCGTTTGTAGCCGCAGCAAAAACTATGTTAGTAGCAGAAGGATGAATAAGAATTTTTCTGATCGTACCGGAAGGCCCTCCCCCTGTTGGTGCCCAGGAAGATCCGGCATTGGTAGATTTTAATAATCCGGCAGAACCACTCGTTCCGGCATACACTATATTCTGATTGACCGGATCAATTGTAAGGGCAAAGATTGACATCCATGTGCTGTTATTATCAGTTAGTGGTTGCCAGTTGGCTCCGGCATTAATTGTTTTCCATAAACCACCGCCTGGCGATCCAACATATATAACAGATTCGTTAGAGGGATGAATAGCTATTGCTGTCAACCTTCCTGTACCAGGGTTCCAGCTTGACGTACGGTTCCAGGTGGTGGGCCCCAGTTCTGTCCAGTTGGCTGCTTCAGTTCCGATAGGAGATAATAAGCCAAGGCTTTGCTGATAATTTTTCCATTCTGTTTGGGGCGAAATAAAATATCCGTTTTCATCTGTATGAAATTTTCTTTCGTATAACCAGCGTTGAAACTGCTTATAACCTGTACCACGACCCGTGCCTGTAATATTAAATATAGAGTTAGCCATAGATTCTGCTTCACGGATAGAAATGTCATTTCTTTCCATAATATCATAAACAGTTTGCTGGGCTCCTGTGCTAAGTGTAATAGTAAGCAGCAGTAAAAGGGGCAAAAAGAATTTCATAAAATTATATTGTTATTCATTAAGTGGAAAAATCAACGTTCGGGATATAAAACCTGTCAGAAGAAACAAATCCAAGATAACAGGCCTTTAGCAATTATTGAAGTCCCGGGCAGCATATTTGCCTATTTTACGGCTATCATGCTGATTTCTACGTTCACAAATTTGGGAAGTGCCGAAACCTGTACCGTTTCTCTCGCAGGAAAATCACTTTCGAAATATTTTCCATACACTTCATTGATCTGGCCAAACTGTTGCATATCAGTGATGAAAATAGTAGTCTTCACTACATTAGCAAAAGTCATCCCTGCTTTTTGCAGAATAGCTTTGAGATTATGCATAACCTGGTGAGTTTCCTCTTGTATATCTTTATTCTTAAGTTCATTGGTAGCAGGATTAATACAAACCTGTCCTGAAATAAAGAGCATATTGCCGGATAAAACAGCCTGGTTATAAGGTCCGATTGGCTCCGGTGCATTAGCAGTTGTGATGATTATTTTACTCATTATGGAGTTTTTAAAAACAGAAAGACGAATTTAGCTTTATACGTTTTCTTTGCAAAAAATAGTATTATGAAGGTTGCTGTTATAGCAAACGATTTTCAGAAAGAAGAATTGCTTGCACAAGGGCTAAGAGATGATGTGCAGGTATATTGGCTGAACGGGTTAACGCCGGTACCGGGAGCTGATTGCTACATTGATCTGTTGTTTACCGCTACAGCAGAAAGAACAGAGTTATTAAAGAAGCTGCAACCAGCTGCCATCATAGTAAACGATGTAATCACTACGCTGGATAAGTTGCCTGAAAATTTTATCCGCATCAATGGATGGCCAGGTTTTTTAAAACGGCCAATTGCAGAGGCAGCCTGCAATGATGTAGCAACAAAATCAATTGCCTCATCAATTTTTTCCTGTTTCAATAAAACAATTGAATGGGTGCCGGATACAGCCGGATTTATTTCAGCAAGAGTGCTTGGTATGATTATTAATGAAGCCTACTTTGCTCTTGGTGAAGAGGTAAGCAGCAAACAAGAAATTGATACTGCTATGAAGTTGGGTACTAATTACCCTTATGGCCCGTTTGAATGGGGAAATATAATTGGTTTGAAAAATGTATATGATCTTTTGTCTGCATTAGCCCAAACAAACCCACGGTATGAATCGGCACCATTATTAAAAAAAGAAGCATTGGTATAAATGAGCCTTATATTAAATATAGACACTGCCCTTGATACAGCTTCTGTTTGCCTGGCAAAAAACAATGAACTGTTGCACATGGCTGTGAATGAAAATCAAAAAGATCATGCTATGTGGTTACACACTGCTGTAGCTGGGGTGTTGCAAAAAACGGGACATACCATTAATGAACTAAAGGCGGTAGCTGTAAGCATCGGGCCCGGTTCTTATACCGGTTTACGGGTAGGGCTTGCTTCAGCAAAGGGATTATGTTATGCATTAAATATTCCCCTGATTGCCGTAAGCACTTTGAAAATGATAGCATTTGCAACTAAGAATGATGGAGTAACGCATGAAAATATGATATGCCCAATGATTGATGCAAGAAGAATGGAAGTTTTCACTGCTATATATGATATAAACCTTGTTGAAATAAGAGCAGAACAGGCGATGATTATTGATGAAAATAGTTTTTCTGCAATGCTCGAATCAAATCGAATACTTTTTTGCGGGAATGGCAGCAAAAAGCTGCAAAGACTTATTACTTCTTCCAATGCTTTGTTTAACGATACGGCCGTTAATGCCTCTCATCTCGCACAATTGTCATATTATTATTTTCGAAATAAGGAATTTGCCAACCTTGCTTACACTGAGCCTTCATATATAAAAGAATTCTACTCACCAGCCACAAGGATTATTTAAAAAATCCGTCATATTAGATATATTTTATAAACGGTAATAGTATTAAAGGCTGATATTAAAATAATCAGCCAACGGAGGGTAATTTTGCTCCATTACTTTTAATTAATCGAGATTGAACTATGAACAATTATTCGCTTACACTAAACACTGCTGCAGAAAATGGAACACCCCTGAAAGTTGAGTTACTGAATGTAAAAAAAGCAGCACTGATTCTCAGGGCGGTAAACCATAAACTTCGTCAACAGATTTTGAAATTAATTGATGAACATGGAAAGATAACAGTAACTGAACTTTATATGAAGCTACGGCTGGAACAATCTGTAGCCTCGCAGCACCTTGCTGTTTTACGTAAAGCAGGATTTGTAAAAACCACCCGGGATGGAAAATTCATCTATTACTCGGTGAATGCAAGCCGCCTGCAGGAACTAAACCGGTTTGTGGAAGAGCTGCTAAACTAATTATCATCAACCTTTTACAAAACGCCCCGGATGAACCGGGGCGTTTTTATTTTTAATGAATTATTTTTGACCCTTTATTATTATTGAACTGATTCAATTATACAAACTATGTACATTAAACAACTATATACAGGCTGCCTGAGTGAAGCAGCTTATTATATCGAACACAATGGTGAAGCGGCAGTTATCGATCCGCTTCGTGATATTGACGATTATCTTGAACTGGCTAACGAAAGAAAAGCCAATATTAAATATATTTTTGAAACGCATTTTCATGCCGATTTTGTAAGTGGACATATAGATTTGAGCAAAGCCACAGGCGCCCCAATTGTTTATGGTCCCGGCACTAATACTAAGTTCCCCGTACATGTGGCAAAAGATGGTGAAACTTTCAAAATTGGCGGCCTGACCATAGAAGTATTGCATACACCAGGTCACACCCTGGAATCAACCTGTTATTTATTAAAAGACGAAACCGGAAAGGATAATTGTGTATTTACCGGCGACACTTTGTTTGTAGGCGATGTTGGCAGACCCGATCTGGCACAGAAAGGAGCTGAAATAACCATGGATGATCTGGCTGGTATGATGTATGAAAGTATCCATTCAAAACTTTTCCCTCTGGCAGATAATGTAATTATTTATCCGGCACATGGCCCGGGTAGTTCCTGCGGAAAAAATTTAGGTCCTGATACCCATAGCACTATCGGGGAAGAAAAAAAATCCAACTATGCAATGAAAGCTGCTACAAAAGAAGATTTCATTAAGCAGGTTACTGATGGCATTGCCGCTCCTCCTTCTTATTTTCCTATTAATGCCAAAATCAACAAAGAAGGATATGACAGTTTGGATGATGTGCTGATGCAGGGTATGAAAGCATTATCTGTTGCTGATTTCAAGCAATCAATAACTGATGATACAATTATATTGGATACAAGAACTGCTGATGTATTTACACAAGGATTTGTTCCCGGTTCAATATTCATTGGCCTTGAAGGCCGTTTTGCTGAATGGGTGGGTAGCCTTATTTCTTTTGATGCGCCAATATTGCTGGTAACAGAACCAGGACAAGAAAAAGAAACCATTATACGTATGGCAAGGGTTGGGTTTGATAAAGTGAAAGGCTATCTCGATGGCAGCTATGAATCATGGAAAAATGCAGGCGAAGAAATTGATATGATCATAGATGTGGAAGCAGATGAACTGATGATGGATTTGCCACATGATAAAAGCCTTGTAATAATAGATGTTCGCCGTCCAACTGAATTTGCTGACGGACATCTTTCTGAAGCACTTAATATTTCTTTGAATGATATGAATGACCCCAGAAGTATGGCCAACCTGGATGATACACAAAACCTGTATGTACACTGTGCCGGTGGTTATCGTAGTGTTATTGCTTCTTCGCTATTAAAACGCCAGGGATTTCATAACCTGAGAAATGTGCTGGGTGGCTGGGGTAAAATTAAAGAACAGGAAAAAGTTGAAATAGTAAAAGAGAAAAGTTTACTTAATTAATTATTTGAATCGTTCGTACTGATTAAAATACAAAAGCCTGTACTCTTGAAACAGTACAGGCTTCTTACATTAGTTATTATTACTTACATCTTAGACTTTATCCATTCATTAAGTTTTGGCGAACTTTCTGTACTGATAATCACTGCATATCGTGGCTTAGTTCCATTGTGCACACCTACATGCCACAGTCTTTGTGAGTCCACTACAAAGTGAGCTCCTTTAGGCATTGGTACCCTTGCTTCAGATTCTTTAATGGGCAAATTATTTTCATCGCTATCATACAGCAGCATAAAGCTATCAGGATTATCAGTTAGTTCAATCCACATTCTTACTACCCAGCCACCGTCTTCGGGGTTCAGACGGTTATTATCATCCCGGTGAACGGAACGAATGGC
>JANMFO010000088.1:0-12241 GCA_031374245.1 Chitinophagaceae bacterium
GTTTTTATTTTTGCCACGGAATCACACGAATTTTCACGAAAAAACATTCAAATGGTTTTTGCATTAATCTTTTGTGTGATTTTGTGCGTTTTCGTGGCTGATTGTATTCATCTGTGTTAATCCGTGTAATCTGTGGCAAAAATTTATTCATCTTGTAAGTTATCATTCGTGGCAAAAACCTAATTTGCTTTTGCAAATGCTTACCAAACTTTACATACAGAACTACGCCATCATTGACGAACTGGAAATAAGTTTTTCCGGAAAGCTTAATGTGATAACCGGAGAAACTGGCGCCGGTAAATCAATTATTGTTGGTGCATTGGGATTGATACTTGGTGAAAGGGCAGATTCATCAGCATTGGTGAAGAAAGAAAAAAAATGTGTAGTTGAAGGTTTTTTTGATGTGCAGCGTAAAGCCGATGTAAGGAAGTTTCTTACAGAAAATGATTTTGATGTGCTGGAAGAATTAGTAGTGCGAAGAGAAATTGGAACCAATGGGAAAAGCAGGGCCTTTATAAATGATACGCCGGTTAATTTATCACAACTACAGCAATTGAGTTCTTTGCTGGTGGATTTGCACCAGCAATTTGATACATTAGAATTAGGTGAAAGCGAGTTTCAACGGGAAGTATTAGATGCATTGGCCGGCAATGCCGTTTCCATAGAAGAATATCAAACTATTTTCCGGAATTGGCAGCAGGTGAAGAAAGAATTGGAAGAATTAAAAACACAGAAACTACAATTTGATAAAGAAGCTGATTACAATAAATTTCAATTTTCAGAACTCGATGAAGCAGGGTTTAAAGAAAACGAACTGGAAGACATAGATGCAGAATTGAAACTAATGAACAATGCTGAAGGCATTAAGGCAGCCTTGAATAAAGTGTATGCCGAATTACAGGATAGTGAAACGCCGATGGTGCAACAATTAAAAATCTTACTGAACCAGTTAAATACCTGGTCATCTTATCATCCGGGTTTGCCTGAATTAATCCAACGACTGCAATCTACACATATAGAATTGCAGGATATAGCTGATGAAGTTGAACGTATCAGCGAAAAAATAAATTATGACCCTTCAAAAATTGAACAGCTAAATGAACGGTTATCGCTGGGATATAAACTGCAAAAAAAACATGGCGTTAATTCAACAAAAGAGCTATTAGAAATACAACAACAGCTGGAAGAAAAGCTACAGGCCGTATTGAATATTGACGATGCCATTCAACAGAAAGAAAAAATTGTGTTAGAAACTAAGGATGCTCTTTCTAAGTTAGCAACAAAAATTTCTGATAACAGAAAAAAGCAAATCAAACCATTTGAGGATAAAGTAAATAAGCTGCTGGCACAAGTGGGTATGCCCAATGCAAAATTGAAAGTGGATATGACGCCAACCGAACTTCATTTTTCCGGTGCTGATGCTATTCAATTTTTATTTGATGCCAATAAAAGCGGGCAGTTTCAACCCGTGCATAAAGTGGCCAGCGGTGGCGAATTGAGCCGATTGATGCTTTGTATAAAATCATTAGTGGCGCAGTCTATTGATTTGCCCACCCTCATCTTTGATGAAATTGATACCGGTATTTCCGGTGAAGCAGCAAGGCAGGTTGGACTTATTATGAAAGAACTGGCTGCTAAAAGACAAGTTATCAGCATTACCCATCAGCCACAGATAGCCGGAAAAGCGGATGCACACTTTTTTGTGTACAAAGAAATTGTGAAGGATGCTATCAAAACTAATATCCGGCAGTTAACTACGGAAGAAAGAATAACAGCTATTGCCAAAATGCTGAGTGGCGAAAAACCTACTGCTGCTGCTATTGAGAATGCAAGAGAGATGCTCATGAATTAATTCTTTCTTTTTACCCGTTATATTTTCATAAGGAGAAAACAATTCAATAGCATTTCTTCATTCCTGTTCCACTTAGTAACTATACTTAACCTGTTTTGTTTGATATACCTTGCTTGCTGATACAAGTGCTTAGGAAATATGCCTGAATACAAAATTCTGCATGATGTTTGTAACAATACTGGCAGCCTAAAATCAAGTAACCCAAATCCACTTCTATGAAAAAACTACAATCTTTACTGCTTTTATCATTTCTGTTGATTTATAATTTCCTTGCCTCACAGATGCAGTGGTATCAGAACCAGGATGGAAATAATCCGTCACCGTATGGTACCTATTGCAGCTCTGTACAATCATTTAATTCAGGTTCTTTTATCGGATGCTATCAATGGAGAGTTAATAATGATCTGATAACATGGAAAATTTCAAAAACAGATATGAATGGGAAAGAACTGAAAAGTTTTTTTGTAACAGGTTCTTATTCGATGGCGGAAGTAAAAGTGGGCCGTTTCAATTCAGTATATGTATTACAACGGAATTTTCCTGCCGGTCAGAATGCAGAATATATTTTATATAAACTGGACCATAACCTGAATATAAAATCGCAAAAAACTATTATTGGCCCTGGCAATTTTAATATTATAAGCCTGAATGCTTTTGAGCTGGATAATTCAGGTAATATATATCTGGCGGGAGATGGCCAGTATACTGCACTAACTGGCTTAAGCCCCGCATCATTTGTTTTGAAGACAGATAGAAACCTTATTTCAAAATGGAACCGGATAGATTCATCGGTTACTTCTTATGCCCGTTTGCATATTGACAGGCATGGCAGATTGTTGGTTTTGCAGGATCATACAGACTTCTATCCAGCAGTACGAGTAACCAGGATAAATGCCAATGGTTCTTTATCATCTGTAAAGGATATTGCTACCACACCCAATCGTTACAATCTTTTTTCGGCATTGGATGGTGATGATAATTTGCTGCTTTACGGTGGCAAGACTATCGATGATACTGAACAGGGTGTTTACCTGATTAAAATATCGGGTCGTTCAGGAAGAACTGTTTTTAATAAAACATATTTCGGATCTCCCGGCACGCAGTTAAATGATTTAAAAATAGACAGGCAAGGAAATATTTTCAGCCTAGTATCACAATACTTTGGCCCTGATGAACAGGAAAGTAAAATAAGCCGGATAAATCCATTTCATGGAAACATCTTATGGAACCGATCTTTTTCTTTTTCGCAGGATAGTTCTTTATTGGCAAAACTGGTGATGGGAGATAATGAAAGATTTTATGTGGTGGGTGAAAAAAGAAGTCAAACTTATTTTTCAAAAGGCCTTGCCATAAGGATGAAAAAAAATGGGCAAATGGAAAACCGTTTTCAGTCACCGGATAGTGTTGCTTTCAATCGTTCACATATGTTGGTTGATGGTATTACAAATGATAATAACCAGTTGATTGCAGTGGGTAACACTAATGATTTTGATACCCTTACCTTTTCAAGCAGTTATTACCGCTCTTTTGCTGCAAAGTTTGGCACTAATAAATGTGGTTCAGATGATAAAGAGGAATTAGAAAAAGAGTCAGTGATTGCTGAAGCAGTGATAGCTAATGAAAGCAAAACTGATATAACGGGCCCTAAGCTGTCAATTTATCCCAATCCGGTACAGGACCAGTTATTTATTTCAAATATCAATAATGAGGAATATGATAACCTGGTTGTTTATGATATACGGGGTGCACTCTTATTACAGCAATCAGTAAATGGAAAAACAAGCCGGTTAGATGTTTCAACACTTAAAAACGGAGTATATATGCTGGTTATCCGTTCTTCTGTTTTATTAATAGAAAAAACGATCAGATTTGTTGTACATAGGTAAAGTAATAGTGGAGTTTACTATTGGATTAAAAAAGGGGCCATTGGGCTCCTTTTTTAATGATAATTAAAGTATATTTTATGAACACCATTTTGCCTTTTGAAAATTCAAACACTTTTACTGACAAATACATATGCCATTCCTGATACTTTCTATGAAAAGTTGCAGTTTCTTTTATGTTTAATTGTAAATTTAGGATAGCAATATATTTAGTCACAGTAAAACATATCTATTAACCAATTAAACCATCAACCATGGGAATCAAGTACACTCTTCCGCCTCCATCGTTTGGTGTTAGCCCCAAAAAAGATATAGGGCTCCAGATGGGGATACTATTAAAATAGAGCAACCGCTGCGCATGGTATCCTGCGATACGCAGGAAAAAGAAAAACCTTTTGGCGGTGCAGCCACTACACAGCCTTAACTTAACAAAGTAAAGCAACGGTTACAATCCGGCTTCTTTCCATTGATACCAAAAGGGCTGGCCAACTATTTTATAAACCGAATTACTGCTCCGCTGCCAGCCGCCATATTAATGCAGGTAAAGATGCAAGTACCCATTTTGAAAAAATTAAGGATAAGGCACTCAACAAACCCAATGGCAAGCGAAGAAAAGTAGGGGTACTCCCCAGCGGCGAGGTAATTGACAGCAACGGACGAATGATGGCTTATGTAATGACTTATTTTGAAAAAAATGAATTGCCACCGAAAACCGATCCGGCTCGCCACACTTATAATCTTACCATGGTAGAAGATGGATGGGCTTCTTTTTCCCCCATCTGGCCATCATTACCAAAAAATTTTGATTTACTGTACAAAGCTGCCCGCAAAGCATGGAGCATTAAAAAAGGGATGTGGAACAAATATGGCAAAAACCTGTTACTTCCTTACGAATACCGCTTATTACTGAAGCTATCACCAGAGGTAACTGCAGACAAAAAAGTGAAAGATATTATGGATAGTGCCTTTCAACGTTTATGTGTGGATTTGCGGACAATGAAGCTGGTGGGAAAATTTGATTTCTATAAAGTACCGCCCGGAGATCGATTCTGGATATGGGAGAGGGACTGGAAGAAAAATAAAGATCAGATTAAAAAGATGATGAAGGAGTAACAGCAAGTAATTTTTTATAATTGTACCAGGCCGTGTTTAACTGCATACAATGCCAGCCCAACACGGCTTTTTACATTCAGTTTTTCAAACAGTGAGTTGCGGTAGCCGTCAATGGTTTTGGGGCTAAGAAACATTTTAGCAGCTATTTCATTGTAAGTGAATTCGCTGCAGGCTAATTGTAAAAAAACTTTTTCCCGGTCATTCATCAGGTTCAATGCTTCAGCTTTTGCCGAGGCATCTTGCCCGTTTTGAAGGGAATGAACGAGTTTGCCGGTAATAAAATCGGTATAATAAAAGCCTTTGTTCATAATGGCATTCAATGCTTCGCCCAGTTCTTTTGGTTCCACATCTTTGCACAGGTAACCTTTTACGCCCAGCTTCAGCATCTTTACAATCGTTTCTTCTTTTTCAATCATACTGACTACCAGTATTTTTATCAGCGGGAAATGTTCATTCAGCCATTGCACAGATGCAAAGCCATCCATGCCCGGCATATTGATGTCCATCAGTATAATATCCGGCTGGTTATCACTGTTCAGTTTTTGCTGAAGGTCCAACCCGTTATCAGCTTCAAATACGATGGTATAATTGGAGCTAACCATTTCTATCAGGCTTATCAGGCCTTTACGAAATAGTGTATGATCATCTACTAATGCAAGTTTGACGGTTGGTGGCACCGGCATAGTTGGTTTTGTTTATAATGGCAACTCAATGGTTACCCGGCTACCGTTGCCGGGACTGCTTTGCATGGTCAGTTGCGCATTAATAAGTTTTGCCCTGTGTTGCAGGTTGAGGAGCCCTGCACCGCCGCTGTTCTTTTTTTCATCTGTATCAAAGCCAACACCATCATCGCTGAATGCTAATATAAATGAATTTTCTGATGCATTCAAGCCCACTGTAATATGCCGGGCACCGCTGTGCTTTACCATATTATTCAGTATCTCCTGTGCCATACGGAAGAGGATAACGACTTTGTCATTTTCAATGGCAGGCAGGTTGCCTTCTTGTGTAATAGTGGCGGTAAACTGCCCGGTTTTATTCAATCGGTCCACTTCTGTGTCCAGGGCTTTAGCAAGACCTGATTTGGCAATGCGATCAGCGCCGAGGCTTACCGATAATGATTTTAAATCACCAATCAGTTGCCTGGTTAAATCTTTAGTGGCTTCTATTTTATCTAAGGCCTTGGCGGTATTATCTAAATCTTTGGTAAGGGTAGTTAGATTTATTTTAATAATACTGGCGATATGTCCCAGGTTGTCATGCAGCTCCCGGCCAATATGTTGCAGCGTTTGTTCCTGTATTTCGAGTTGGGATTCGAGGAGGGTTTGGGCGAATTGGGCTGCAAGCTGCTCCTTCTCTAAAAGATGTTTGTATGCTCTTTGTTTGTATTGTGTAATGGTTACGATGATAATTACAGTAAAAAATATAACTATCAACGAACCTATAGCGACTGTTAATTGTATTTCCTGGATCTGTAATAACATAGTAACCCGTATGATAATAGAATATAGAAAAGATAATTAAATCCGGAATTTATAATGGTAAAAGTATTTCTGGCATACTCCAAATTATGACTTTTTAAATAGTTGTAAGCCCCATTAAAGAAAAAAGTACCAGTGAAATAGAATAAAATTGCTAATGATACCCAAAATTCAGGAACTGAATAGATGGACTTTTCCTTTCCGGGAATTATAGTAAGTAAGGTAATAGTGGATAAGACTATTAAAAAAAAACTTTCAATGCTGTTAGAAACAGAAGGGAAGTTTAGTAAACTGGTACTATTAAAGGTGTATAATGAGAATATCCAGAAGAGTACAATGCCTGAAAGAATAATTTTCTTTACAAGACGGAGAGGAATTGTCTTGAAGCAGTATAAGCTGAGAGTAGTAAACTCAACAGGGGTAAAAAAATGGTATAAGAAAAAGTGATTAAGGTGTTGATGCTGAAAAAATTGTACAACAGCTTCTACTGTAACAGATGCTAACAAAAGGAGGAAAGTATAAATATTCTTTTTCGATCCTTTAATACAAAATATGCTAATGCCGAAACTGATCGACATTAGCATGTAGTAAGGATATAAAAGGTTATCCATATTTATAATATACCAAATACGCCATCAACTAATTTCGTTTTCACCTCTTCGTTTTCTACATTCATTAGTTCATCAATACTTATTTTGTTTTGATCCAGGAGTTCTTTATATGATAATCCGACACCTTTTTCTTCATCAAAAGCAACATTATCTCTTTCTATATTTATCTCTGATGCTTTATAATATTCTCTTTTTATCATTACAGTTTTACCATCTTCTTCTATGAGCCCACTTACAATTACACTTTCTTCCCCCTTGTCGTTAATACAGAAAGTAAAACGTAAGCCAATACAATTTTCTTGTGATAATACTCTTAGAATTGATTCTTTCCCAAATTCCACTGCACATTTTTGACTTTTGAGATAGGTCTCCAAATTGACAGAAGTTTGTTCTATTGGTAATTTCTTGAAGTTTTCTTTCAGTTGGAGAAGTTTGTCTCCAACCATTTTTCTGAATGCTCTTCTTGTTATCGAATGGCCAAAGCCCAAAGCTATGTCATCAGAAGGTAGGTCTATTGCCATCGGGGCATTCCGATTCCATTTTTTATTTTTTTCATCATAATCTAAAGCTGAAGTCGTTACAAATTTGTTTTTAGTTGCCATTTTTTTATTTTTTAAGTGGTTAAAAATTAGTTCAAACCAAGCTACAATGATTTTTTCATTTTTATAACTACCTTTTCTGGAAAACATTTTTCTATAAGTAAATACAGGAAAAATCCTGTATCAATCTCCTCCTTTCTCCTCTTGTTGTGTTTTCCCAGATTTCTAATCTTTGGATTGTTGATTTTTCAAGTCTGACATTTTGAGAATTGAACGATTGATTTGATGGCCAGTTAAAAATTATTAATCATTAAACCTTACATGCCCTGCGCATTAAAATCGAATTGCATTTTAAAAATTAAAAAAATCTTTATGAATTATGAACACATTAAAGCGGAAGATTTTAAATGGGAAAAATCCGAACTTGGCGTTATGACGGCAAGATTCAGCGATTTCGGAGTAATTATGTCTATAGTAAAAGGGGAAAAAGGATCAAAAACAGAATCACATTCTCATTCTGAGGGATCATTTGTTTTTATTGTAAAGGGGAAATTGAAAATTAATGAATTTACACTTACCCCCGGAACCGCTGGAAAATGCAGGCCGGGACCCGGACATTATCATGTTGAATTTATTGAGGATTCAGAATATATTGTATGTCGTTCTCAAAACGATAAGATTTTAAAAAAATAATACTTATAGCTATGTTGTTACCATTTGATATTGAGTTTCAAACCAAGTCCAGATGGTGTTGGGCGGCTACTTCAAAAAGTGTTTCTTCATTTTATAGAGCAGCTTCCATATGGACCCAATGCAGTATTGCATCAGCGGAATTATCATTACCCTGTTGCAGCACCCCTTTTCCGGGTGGTTGTAACAAGGATTGGTACCTTGACAGGGCACTTACAAGAACCGATAACTTTGTAAGGATTGATGTGCCGGTAAGCTGGCAGGCAATAGAATCTGAACTTAGTCGTGGGTTAGTATTGGGTGCAAGGGTGGGCTGGAATGGTGGCGGTGGACATTTTATGATTATTCATGGTACATCTGTAAGAGATGGGCAACAATATTTGCATATTGATGACCCAATATCCGGTAAATCTGTATTAACTTATAACCAGTTTTTGACAAACTACCAGGGAAGCGGACGATGGACACATACTTACTTCACCAAAATAGATAATGATCAGGAAGGAGGCAGCGATATGCGGTATAAAAATATAAAATACAGCCCCAAGCTACTGCAGCCGATAAAAGCTATCAGGTCTGACTTAGGTTTATTCAGTGACAAGAAAAATGAATTGCATAACGAGGACCTGAGAGGCGGCGTAGACGCAGAAAATAATTTACCCCACTATGCATATGTAATGGGACTCGATCAAATTATTAATCGCTCTGGTTTGCCCAAAGAGCCGGGATCATTACGTTTATTTGAAATGGCCGGGCAGCAGCCTGCTGCTTTGTATGAAGTAACACTCGATGAAAATAAGCCTGAGTTAATTCAAATGAACACCAATAAAAACTATTTTTCCCAACTAGGCAACAGCCTGAATACCCTGCAGAATAATACATTAGGTGGTAGTGAACCGGGAGAACTTCGGTTGCTAAAATTACCTGCTTTGAACCTTGAAGCTTTTTGGCTCCATTTTAATGAGGGTGAAGGGAACGACGTTATTTCACCAATAAAGAAATTTGAAGCGGATGACAGGTTTGACTGGAATAGAGTCTATGATGAAAATGAATTTTGGTCAAGGATAAGGGATTATGCAGGGCAGGTAGACCAGTCTGATGATTTATTGGGCGGATAAATATTTTACCATTTTAATAAATAAGTTATGCCTCAGATTCCATGTAAGGAAAAAATCGGCGAAGCCGGAGCTTGTAAAAAAAATATTGTTTATCTCGGTAAACCGATAACCGCTTTGTCAGGGGGAGCAGAAGTAAGTAAAAATAAGAAAGATGATGCCCTGCAACCAATAACAAAGATTCTTACGCTGAAGTGTATAGATGGGCATGTTTATAATTACGAAATCACCTTTCCTAAATAGCAACTATATGGCAGTTGAAAATGAAAATATCGTTTCAGAAAAATTTTGGTTAAACCTGGCAGCTGAAAACATTTACAACAGTTTTGAGAAAAGGGTGGCTTCAGTAACTAGGCTCAAAGAGGTAATAGTTTGGGCTTTTACGCTTTTTACTACCGGTGGTTTTGTAATTGGTGTTTTCGGTAAGGTGAGTGAGTTTCCATACTACTCTCTTTATTTATTTGGTGCAGGTTTTGCCCTTCTCACTCTTGCCTATGTATTGGCAGGAGAAGCACAATACCCGGTTACACAGCAGTATCACCCTAATGATACCGAAGGAATTGCCAGAGTATTTTCTGCCGCTGTCAATAAGCAGTCTGCTTTTTTTAAATTGGCTGCTGGTATAACCTTTTTAGGTTTTCTTGCTATCGCATTTGCTATTTTGTTTCTTTTTTCTGATGCAAAAAAGCCGGTTACGGTAGTTAAATCAGAAATGTATCCATTAACGGTCATTACCAGTCTTCAAAAGAAAGACAGCCTGTATGCAATACCACTAACAGTGATGACATTGCCAAAAGCTGAGGTTTATGTATCCATACGTGCCGGCAAGGAAAAGGAGAAACTTTTATTCAATGAAGTTTATAAAGCAGATACAACAGGCCGGTTATATCAATCATTTACTGTTAGTGAAGATAGCGAATTGTATTGGATAAAAGCAGGCATCAGGCCTGTTAATAAGACTGATACTATTATTGAAACAAGTAAAACTATAAGGCTTGAGAAGCCAAAAACGAACTGATAAATTTATTCCATTCATTAAAAATTAACTGTTTATGGCTACTAAGAAAAAAGCGGCTAAGAAAGCTGCACCCAAAAAGGCTGGTGCAAAAAAATCAAATCCTGTAAAAATTATTATGAAAGAACAACCATCGATTAGGGTTATTGTGGAGGTGGTGGTTAGAAATGAGGGAAATGCTCGTGCAGGAATCACTAGTCAATCAGGTGGTGGCAATCCATATGAGTTCATAATTAAAATAAAAAAACTTGAAGGTCTGATTGTGCAAAGAATAGATATACAAAACGGAACAATTTACAATGATGATCTAAGTGTTGATCCTACTGACCCGACAATTGATTTGGGTAAGACATCATCAATAGTGCCAGGAGCAACTTTTCTACTTACAATAATTGCAACCGGGGATTCATTTACCAGTACAACTTTCAATCTTACTTGCGACGGGAAAAAAGTATTCGAGCAGGATCAGGAAATAAAAATTACAGGCTCTGGCAGGGGTGGATACAGAAATTTAGCAGTGCCATTACCATAACCATAAAATAATTAATTATGTCAAAAAAAATAATTTCACTTGCAATATTGCTTATAATAGTCGGAAAGATAGATTCACAGGGACTTACTCAAAATGCAGAAGGATCAAGTTCAATACTTTTTAGAGGTAATTCTATTGGCTTTGATGTTACTAAAACTGAAATTTCGTTTGGCATGAATAACCTAAATAGAAACCCAACTACAAAGGATGAATCCGGTAATAATTATCTGATCAAAGGGCTAAATATTAAAGTGGGTAGTGAAGAAGGAGTCGGTAATTTATTTTCAAAAGGCGATTTAGTACCTGCTGGTTATGCCAGGGGGTTTTTGGGATATAGTTGGTCAAACATGGTGTCTAACCAAGTCTACAGCAATCTTGATAAATATCAAAAAGAAATTCTGGAATATGATTTATCATTTGATGATTCATTCAGATCAAATCTAAAAACTGATATTGAAAATGAAGCTAAAACTATTAATTCTTCTAGCGCAAAAACTTTATTTGAAACGGATTTGAAAGCAGCTTTAGCTAATCCAAATACAAAATCCATCTTCGCTTTTATCAATTTCCTTAAAGCATATAACAAATCTAATGACCCGGAATTCCTTTTAGCTTTGAGTGTGATTATTAGAAAGTCAAAAGAAGTGCTTAAAGTATATGAGGAAAAAAGTAAAACTCTTAGAGAAAAAGTAATAGTTGAACAGGAAAAGTGGGAAAAGAATAGCTATTGGAAAGTATCCCTTTTTACCTATGGTGGAATTGATGCAATGAGTTTTAAAAGGTTTGATAGTTTTGCAACAGGTAATTTGTCAGGTAGTTTTTCAGATGTTGATGACAGAGGGGGTCATTTAGGATTAGGAATCAATTATCAAAGGGGGTCTGTAAAAATTGGCCTTACTTATGATTATTATTCCACCAATAACTTCAAGGTATTGACAAAAGGGGAATACACTCTCAGACAAAGTGTAACATCAGGCCTGCAATCTTTGATTAAGGAAAAAAAGATTACTGCCTATTCAGGTAAATTCGGGCAGGTTGAAATAAACCGGTTGAACTTTGATGTAATTGCTGCTTTTCGATTGGATAAGGAAGTAAATAATCATCTGCTTGTAAATCCATATATAAGGGGTAATTTTTTTTCCAGGGATACCTCTCTATTATTAAACACATTCAATATTGGTACTGGGTTTTATCTCTTCAAAAAATCGGGAAAATTCCTGGGCGGTATTTATATAGAACTACCTGATGTAAATAATGAAATTGAAAAAAAGAAAAAACCAGAAGATCAGAACATTCGGCCCGATTTAAAAAGATTAACATTTGGTCTGGTGGGTAGAATTAGCTTGGGCTCATTTTTATCTAAGCAATAAGATTCTGCACATGGATTAAATCAAAACTTAGCCGTTAGTT
>JANMFO010000416.1:0-2738 GCA_031374245.1 Chitinophagaceae bacterium
GTCCATTTCTTGTTCACTCTCAAATATTTGGATAAAAATACAGGTTAGTCGCTGATAGACCTCTATCCGCTGGGCAACTTTGGACATTAAACCTTACACTTTTAAACGTATTTTTACCGACTTATGGCGGAATCAAAAACAGTGGCGTTTCATACTCTCGGCTGCAAGCTTAATTTCTCCGAAACATCTTCGCTTTCCCGTTTGCTGGAAAATGAAGGGTTTGAGAAAAAGGAGTTTGATGAACTGGCTGATGTGTATGTTATCAATACCTGTTCCGTTACGGATAATGCAGATAAAGAATGCCGTCACTTGGTACGCCGCATTCAACGAAAAGCACCGGAGAGTTTGGTGGTGATTACCGGTTGCTATGCACAATTAAAACCAAAAGAAATTTCGGAGATACCGGGTGTGGATTTGGTATTGGGGGCTGCGGAAAAATTTAATATTGCGCAACACATCCGTGAACTGGCAAAAGGTGATTCGGCAAAAATTTGCAGTTGCGATATAGAAGAGGTGTCAGGCTTTCATTCTTCCTGGAGTGTGAACGACAGGACAAGAACTTTTTTAAAAGTGCAGGACGGTTGTGATTATAATTGTTCGTTCTGTACCATTCCCATGGCAAGAGGAAAAAGCAGAAGTGATAGTATAGAAAATGTAGTTAAACAAGCAACTGACTTAGCAAAAAATGGCGTGAAAGAAATTGTGTTGACGGGAATTAACCTTGGTGATTTTGGAAAAGGCCCAGATGGAGCTGGTGTAACCATTGGCATCAACAGCCGGGAAGAGAATTTCTTTGAGCTGGTAAAAGAATTGGACAAAATAGAAGGCATTCAACGCTATCGCATTTCATCTATTGAACCGAATCTATTAACAAATGAAATAATTGACTTTGTTGCTAACAGCGATAAATTCATGCCGCATTTTCATATTCCATTGCAGAGTGGCAGCAACAAGATTTTGAGTATGATGCGCCGCCGGTATAAAAGAGAATTGTATTCGGAAAGAGTAGCACTGATAAAAACACTAATGCCGCATTGTGCTATTGGTGTGGATGTAATTGTTGGCTTTCCGGGTGAAACAGATGAAGACTTTAAAGAAACATTTGATTTTCTGCATTCATTGGATATTTCCTACCTGCATGTATTTACTTATTCCGAAAGAGATAATACCCATGCACTGACATTGAAACCTGTCGTTCCTATCCATATCCGCAACGAAAGAAATAAAACACTTCGCAATCTTTCTTATATGAAGTTGCAATACTTTACCGAACAACATGGCGGGCAAACCCGCAAAGTATTGTTTGAAAAGAATGGCAAGAAAGAGATGATGGAAGGTTATACAGATAACTACATTAAAATAACTACATCATTTAGAAAAGAATGGGCGAATGAAATTGTGGAGTGGAAAATTTAATGGAACGTTAGCTCAGTTGGTTCAGAGCATCACGTCGACAACGTGAGGGTCACCGGTTCGAGCCCGGTACGTTCCACTCTCCTTCCCTGCTTTTCAACTTTCTTTTTTCTCCCGGTGCAACTTTCCTACTTTTAGATTGTCATTATAACAGATGCAGAAATACCAAGTAACGATACAGTTTGAAATGAGTTCTGCCTTTATGGATTTGGTACCACCTCATCGTACATATATCAATTACCTTATCAATAAAGGGACGATTGACCACTATGCGGTAAGTATGGAAACACAACGGTCGTGGATTACCTTCAATGCGGAAAATAAAAAAGAAGTAGAGAAGCTACTTGCCAAATCTCCTTTGTTCAAATTCTGGACTTTTGAAATAGATGAGCTGTTTGTATTAGATGGGCAACTTTATCGTTTACCGGCTGTTCAGCCGAATTAATTCATTTTATTTACTTCGCCGCCCATTTCGGTTTTTGTTTCAACACCTTTTTATAAACAGGGCAGGTGGCTGCATGTGCGCCGGGTAGATAACCGGTACTCATTAAAAATTCATTCACAATTTCACCACCGGTAAACCGGAAGGTTATTTTAAACAATTTCACCCATTCCTCTTTTGTTTTAGGGTGATGCTTATCTAACCAACTTTTAAATGAACCTGCTTCTTTATGAATAATTTTAATCGCTTTCGCATTGTGAATGGCTGCTTCAATCTTTAACCGGTTACGGATTATACCGGCATCAAGCATCAATTTTTCTTTTTTCTTATCGGTATACCGGGCTACTTTATCAATATTAAAATCATCAAAGGCGTTGAAAAAATTGTCTTTCTTTTTCAGGATAGTTTCCCAGCTAAGGCCTGCCTGGTTTATTTCGAGTACTAACCTTGCAAACAGCAGGTTATCATCATCAATAGGAAAGCCATATTCAGTATCATGATAATGGTGATGAACAGTACCTTTCCCTTTATTCAGCACAAAGTCGCAGTAAGTAGTTGCCATACAATGAAATTGGAGTGAAAATAGATGAAAAATATTTTGTCTGAAAACCGCTACACCCCTATCTTTGCCGTCCCGAAAAAGGGAGTTTAGCTCAGCTGGTTCAGAGCATCTGCCTTACAAGCAGAGGGTCGGCGGTTCGAACCCGTCAACTCCCACAAGCCCTGCAAATGCAGGGTTTTTTCGTTTATGGCAACTACTTACTGCGATTTTGTACTGAATAAAGGAAAAGGCACTGTTCATCACCATTATCATGATACCGAATATGGATTTCCGATTGATGATGATAATCTGCTGTTTGCAAGATTAGTACTGGAAATAAAC
>JANMFO010000425.1:0-9516 GCA_031374245.1 Chitinophagaceae bacterium
CCAGATTAAAAAGTAGTTTTATCCCTGCTGATAACCAGGTGTACATAAGTACCATACAACGGATGTACAGCATTTTAAAAGGAACCGAACTGGATGAAAGCGCCGAAGAAACCAACCCCAACGAATTTCAACAACGGGAACCGGCACCCGTAACCTATACCGAAAAAGTACCCATCGAGTTTTTCGATTTTATTGTAATAGACGAATGCCACCGCAGCATTTATAATTTATGGAAACAGGTACTCGATTATTTTGATGTATTTCAAATTGGCCTCACCGCCACACCCGATAACAGAACCTTTGGCTATTTCAACCAAAACCTGGTGAGTGATTATGGGTATGAAAAAGCAGTGATTGATGGTGTACTCGTTCCCTACAATGTATTTACTATTGAAACAAAGATCACCAAAGAAGGCAGCAAGATTACCATGGGTGAAAAAGTAGATAAGAGAGAAAGGTTGACCAGAAGAAAATTCTGGGAGAGTGTGGATGAAGATATTGAATACAGCGGCAAACAACTGGATAATGATATTGTAAACCCCAGCACTATCAGAACGATTGTCCGTGCCATGAAAGAGAATTTGCCGGCCATCTTCCCCGACAGAAAAGATAAGGATGAAAAATTCGAAGTACCAAAGACTTTAATCTTCGCCAAAACAGATTCCCATGCCGAAGACATCATTGAAATTGTTCGGGAAGAATTTGCAGAAGAAAATAAATTCTGCAAAAAGATTACTTATAAAAGTGAAGAAGACCCCAAGACGGTACTCAGCCAGTTTCGCAACGATTACTATCCACGCATTGCAGTAACGGTAGATATGATTGCCACCGGCACCGATATCCGTCCGCTGGAAGTATTGGTATTTATGAGAGATGTAAAAAGCCGCAGCTATTATGAGCAGATGAAAGGCCGTGGCACCCGTACCTGCAGCCTGGAACAATTAAAAGCCACCGGCACACCTTCGGCCAAATTTACCAAAGACCATTTTGTAATTATTGATGCCATTGGTGTGGAGAGTTCGCAAAAAACGGACAGCCGCCCATTGGAGAAAAAGCCCGGCATGAGCCTGAAAGATTTGTTGCAGAACGTAGCCATGGGCAATAGACAGGAAGACATCCTCAGCACACTGGCCAACAGGTTAATTCGTTTGGATAAACAAATCAATGAAAAAGAAAAAGCAAATTTCGCAGAGCAGGCAAACGGATATACAATTAATCATGTAGTAAGGCAATTGCTCAATGCACACGACCCGGACACAGTTCAGAGTCTGGAGTCAAAAGTCAGGAGCCAAATGCCCGATGAAGCACCTGTAAAAATTGATGCAGCTATTGAAAAGGAAAAACAAAAATTAATTGAAGAAGCAGTAGCAGTTTTCAACAATCCCGATTTAAGAAATTACATTGTAGATGTTCGTAAAAAATACGACCAGGTAATTGATACCATTAATATAGATACCATTACCAATATCGGTTGGGTAAAAGACCAGCAGGCCGCTGCATCTTTAACCATCAGCAATTTTACCGCATGGATAGAAAGCCATAAGGATGAAATAACCGCCCTGCAGATTTTTTACGGCCAGCCTTTCCGCCGCAGGGAGCTGACGTACAAAATGATTAAAGACCTGTATGAAAAAATAACAACCGAACAACCTTTGCTAAGCCCTTTACATGTATGGAGGGCTTATGAACAAACGGATGTCACCCTGAGCCCGTCGAAGGGGCCAAAAAACGAACTCATTGCATTGGTAAGTTTGATACGTAAAGTAAGTGGTATTGATACCAACCTTACCGGCTACGATAAAATGGTGGACCGCAATTTTCAGGACTGGGTTTTTAAAAAACAGGCCGGCACTTTAAAGTTTACCGAAGACCAAATGCAATGGCTGCGGATGATAAAGGATTATGTGGCCAATAGTTTTCATGTGGAGAAAGAAGATTTTGAACTGGACCCTTTTAATAAAAACGGCGGCCTCGGAAAAATGTGGCAACTGTTTGGCGATAAAACGGATGAAATTATTAATGAATTAAACGAAGTGCTGGCGGCATAGTTATTTTGAAAAAGGTAGAATCTAAAATATTAATTGAAGAACTGGAAACTGACGGACATAGCCCGTTGAAATTTATATGTTCTGATAATGCTGTTTACTATGTGAAATATCGTTCTGGTAAATCATTTGACAAGAAAGAAATTCATTGCCTTGTATTTGAAATGATTTGTACAAGGTTATTACAACGCCTGCACATTCCGGTTCCCGCACATGCTCTGGTTGTAATAAATAAAGATTCTTATGCATCCGGGCAGGTAAAGGCTAATAAGAGATATCTAAAGCATAATGTAATTGGGTGGGGCTCTAAAGAAATTGAACAAACTGACCTTATTAAAGAAATAGAGCTAATTCAAAAAAGAAAGGAATTTAACAGACTGCTCAACCCAGAAGACTTGATACGAATAGCAATCTTTGACCTGTGGGTAGATAATGCTGACAGACATTCCGGCAATTACAATCTGCTGGTAAAACTTGAAGATGGGAAACTGAAAATCATCACTATTGACCATGCTTTTACTTTTGGGGGGCTAAAGGGCATGAATATTTTTAACATTGCAACTCAGCCTAGTCCGCATAGGAAATTGATTGAAAGTCAATATTTCAGGTCTGTGGTAAAACATTTTCGACAAAATGAACGTTTAGAAATAGCTAGCCAGTTCCTATCTTTAATACCTGAACTGGATATTGAAAATATTGTTAATGAAGTTTTTACACAAATACCGACAGATTGGGACATTGACCCGGGATTGAAGAAGCGAATTGTTGAATTTCTTCAGTCAGAGCAACGGCTTGTTGCAATACAACAAATTTGTAAACAGCACTTACAAAAAAACTTCAGGAGGAAAAAATCATGAAAAGTTTAATTTCCATAATCTACCTGCAAACAAATACGGTTTCGGGTGAAAAGATTGCGGTTGGTTTATTAGCCATCAGCGAAAACGAAGTTTTCTTCCAGGTGTCTGAACAAAAAATGAAACTGGCAGGAAAATTATCTAATGCTGATGTATTGAAACATGCCGAAATTAGTTTTGGACTTATCAGCAATAAGGTAAATGAAAATAATAAAGAGCATAAGAGTCATACGTTATTAAAAAACCACTCTGTATTTACCAAGGAATATATCAGTTACCTGAATAAATACAGCAAGGGGTTAATGCAGTTTGATACACCCAAATCTTTTGCAGGTACAATTGACAAAAAAATGTTCAAAACTCTCTTTGAACAATTTATTGCCGTGTGGGAAGAAAAGCCGGAGAATGCAAAAAAGGCCGTTCATTTTCATACAATAATTAAGAAGCAGCTCAATAAACCTGTATTTAAACTAAAAGTGGATATTGATTATACACTGCAGCCCGAAAAAGTGAAAGGACTGCTATTGCCCCAAGACATTACACTGATAAGTAAAAATGGAAACATTTTAGCCGCACAGGCTATAGACTTTACTACAAGTGAAGAAGTGATTACCAAACACACCTATGAACTGGAAGTAATCGTTCATTGCCTGGAAAAATTGGGGCAGCAGAGCATTAAGAAATACCATAAAGGCAGCTATTACCTTTTGTTCAATAAACCTGTTAAAAACAGTCCGCAGGAAAAACTGCTGAATGACATAAAAAAGACAAAAGCAGGCATTATGAATATTGAAGAAGCGGGGTATTTAAGCGAACTGGAAGATAAACTTGAAAAAGATGAGTACAGTAAGTTTTCCATTTTTGCAGAAACACTTTAAGAAATTTATTTATTTAGGAAAACGCCTCTCTAACAAGAGGCTTTTTTATTGCCCGAATCATTATTTTTAGATACTTGTTAGCATGAACAACCAAAGCAATGATATAAATCAATTACCAAAAGATTGGAAGTGGGTGAAGCTCGGGGAAGCATGTAATATTATTATGGGACAATCTCCACCTTCAACTTCATATAATACTGATGGAATTGGTATGCCTTTTTTTCAAGGGAAGGCTGAATTTACTGAACTTTATCCTATTGTTGAGAAATGGTGTGATGCGCCAAATAAAATTGCTGAGCCAAATGATATTTTACTTTCAGTAAGAGCACCTGTTGGTACTACAAATATTGCAAACCAAAAATGTTGCATTGGAAGAGGGCTTGCGGCTATTCGGTTTGAAAATTATAAATATGCTTTTTATTTTTTGAGAAGCAAACAACAAGAACTAGATAGCAAAGGAACGGGTACAACATTCAGAGCAATCTCTGGTGAAACAATAAGAGAAACCTTATTTCCCCTTCCTCCCAAATCCACCCAACAAGCCATTGTTTCCAAAATAGAAGAACTCTTTAGTGAATTAGACAAAGGCATAGAAAACCTGCGCCTGGCCCAACAGCAACTAAAAACATATCGGCAGTCTGTATTAAAATGGGCATTTCAGGGAAAGCTAATTGAGAGTTCTGTTGAATGGAATTATAAACCTTTCAAAGAGTGTTTAAAATTTTCTCAGGGATTACAAGTTGATGTTAATCTTCAGTCATTAACACAAAAGAAAGGATATGCAAGGTTTCTAAGGATAATTGATTTTACGCAAGGAAAAGATGAGCATCGTTTCATAGAAAATCCCGGAGATAGATATTTCATAAATAAAGATGAAGTTGCTCTTGTGAGATATGGTGCAACTACTGGATTTGTTTGTAGCGGTAAAGAAGGAGTAATTGCAAATAATCTTTTCAAGGTAACACCTGTAGATAAAATCCTAAATCGTTTTTTATTTTACTTTTTGAATTCAACTTTATTTCAAAATGTAATTGCACAAAATATTAAAGGTGCTGCGATGCCAGCAATCAGCTTTGGATTAATAAATGAGGTTGTACTTCCATATCCATCAATCGAAGAACAACACAACATCGTCCAAGCCATCGAAAGCCGCCTTAGCGTAGCCGATAAAATGGAAGAAAGCATAACCCAAAGCCTGCAACAATCAGAATCTTTACGACAAAGCATATTAAAGAAAGCATTTTGCGGCGAATTGGTAACATAATAAACAGGTCGAAGATTCCGGCCGCAGCGTCGGGACAGAGGCGTTAAGGCAAAGTGGTTTAAAAAATGCGTTTGCGGGGAAACTAATTTAATTGTTTTGATGAGGATAACAACATCTATAAATGAGAAGGCCCTTTTTTTGGGTAATGGAATAAACAGAACTTCTGAAAGTGGTAATATTTCATGGGGTCAACTTTTAAGACGTGTTGCAGGTAATTATGAAATTATTGCAGATTTAGATAATCCATTAAAGCCTTTTCCTTTAGCATTCGAAGAAATGTTTCAGCTAAAGGATGGTAGCAATACTCCTGAAAGTAAAATTAGAAACTTAAAAACAGAGATTTCCAGAATCGTAAATACCGAAGCCCCAATATTGATCGACCCACAAATTCATACTGCTTTAATGAATTGTGGTATCAAAGAAATAATCACAACTAATTATGACTACAATCTTGAAATTTCAGCTGATGAATCGTTTATCGAAAACAAAAAAAGTCTCGCTTTAAATAATCTTGAATCTAGACACAGTTTATATAGAGGTTATTCAATTAACGGTGTTCGAGTTCGTCATATTCACGGCGAATTAGCCTATAATCGATTAATAAGTGACCCCGAAAAAAATTACAAAGAAGAATCAGTTATGATTGGGTTTAACCACTATACAGATTATCTCGAAGTAATTCAAAATGCTTTTAAAGGGGAAAAGGGCAAACAAAAGGAAAGTGAAAAGAAGAGCCAGTTGATACGTTTGCGTGATAACGATACTGGTAAGATTTGGACCGATTTGTTTTTTACTCATGATGTAATATTTGCAGGGTTTTCAATGGACTTTTCAGAGCAGCACCTATGGTGGCTTTTGATGCAAAGAGATATTCTAAAGAAAAGTAACAATCAAAATATTGATATTAATAATGAGATAATTTTCTACTACCCATCTTTACAAAATAATGGGCATGAAAACGATGCTTTTAATGAAAAATATATACGAAAATTAAATGAAGATAAAAATAGAGGCGCAGCAGATGTTCTTAAATCTATTGGTGTAAAATATTTCCCTATAAGTTGCAATTCTTATAAAGACTTTTATTTAAGGCTTATTGATAACTATTTAAGTTAATATGAAAATAAAGTATAACTCAAAGCCTGCAACAGTCGGAGGCATTAGGGCAAAGTATTTGAAGAAGGCGTTTGAGGGGAGATTAATATAAAACATTTAGAAACTATGGTAAAGTCAAAGACATACTATTATTTAGCTTGGTTTCTAATATTTCTTGGAACTATTGTAACAGTTTGGTATTTGTTCTTACTAAAAGCGGATGGTTGGAGTTTTTGGAATGTTGATAAAATGAATATCGAAAGGAGCGGTCAATTTGGGGATTATATAGGAGGTTTTGTAGGAACATTATTTTCTCTGGCAGGATTTATCTTTTTATACTTAACCCTTAAAGAACAAAGACTTGCATTTAGAAAAGAAAGATTTGAAAATCATTTCTTTGAGTTAATTAAACTTCATAGAGAGAATATTAATGAATTAGCATACACAAAGTTCGACAATGGAGAAATGAGGACTGCTAAAAGTAGAAAGGTATTCAGAGAGATATTCAGAGAATTTGAAGAAAGCCTTATTGATGTGAGACATTTCTTAAATTCTAATGAACCAGACGATTATTACATTCCAAAATACAAAAGAACGATATTGGAAATATTCGAAGCAAACAAGCTTGATGTTGATTTAATTGGTTTGGCTACTGCGGATATAGCTTACTGTATTGTATTTTTTGGTGTTAGTAAAGAAGGAGACATGGTATTAAGGAATTTATTTCAAAAAAAATATAAACCCGAATACTTTTTGCACTTATTAACTTTCATTCGGTTGAAACCCAAAAAAGAAAACTTAGAGGGCTACAGCAATTGGGAAAAATTAAGGAAGAAAGAATACAGAGAATTAAAGGAAGCATTGCCAAAATTATATTACTATAATAAACCTGGAAAAAATATAGTTTTATCAGCAGAAGAAGCGAATGTTTATTCAAACTTCAGTTTTAAAAAATATTATGGGGGTCATCAGCATAGACTGGGACATTATTTTCGTCATCTTTTCCAAAGCTATAAATTCCTAAATAGTCAATCAAATTTGACTAAGGATGAGAAATATTTTTATGGCAAGACCCTAAGGGCACAACTTTCAACTTACGAACAAGCTTTGTTGTTTATAAATAGTATTTCATGTCTTGGGTTAAGGTGGGAATTGAATCCAGAAATCAAGGACAGAGATAAAAAAACTCCAAAGCAAATTGAAAAGGAAACTAAGGAATCTAAAATGATAACAAATTATAATCTTATTAAAAATCTGCCAGGTAGACATATTTATGGATTATACTTCAGGAGTTTTTATCCAAAAGTCAGATATGAATCTGATGAAATATAATGCCCTGCCGTCTTTAATATATATCTAAATTAAAATCCTTATGGAATTATTCACGAGACTTACTTTTAATGAAAATAATTGGATTGTTCCTTCAGGCCATCCTTGGAAAGAGAAAAATCAAGGCAAAACAAATATTCCATACGAAAATCAGTATGGATTTGGTCATGAAGAGTGGATTTTTAATTCAAGGTATTATATTGAAGGATTTCAATATGGTTACATCAGAGGGCTGAGGAGATTTTACACCCCAGAAAACAAAGCGGAGAGAGTACATTTATATACTGTAAAAAAGGAAGCTCAAGAAAAACTAATTTACTATTTGGGATTTATTAATGATGTACATCTTTTGGATGATAATTGGGAATTGACTTTTCCGAAGGTTGCTAAAGTTTATAAAGAATATTCTCAATTAGTAAAGGATGAAGTTGAAAAATCAAAAGGTGACAAAGCCGGGCTAAGTAAAGATGAATTTATTCCAGTCGTTAGGTTTAAAATCGAAAATGCTTTTTTGTATGACGAACCCATTGTCATTAAGAACTTTCCACTTGAAAGATATAAGCGTTTTCAACCCTACAGAATTACAAATGAAATCCTTAGCATATTTTCTTTAGTAAAGATTGAAAAAAGAGGATTGCCTTTTAAGTTTGCTCCTGGAAAGGCAAGTCAAACTGAAAGATTCAGTCGTTATTCATCTGCTAGCGAAAAATCAATTATAAAGACTCATAGCAAAATAGTTGACAGGCTAGAACAATTTTTAAAACCCAATTATTCCCTTGGGAAAGAGAACATTTCTATTGAAAAAACAAGATTCAAAGGAAATATTGCGGATGTCGTTACAATAGAAACTGATGGATCGATTTCAATTTATGAAGTAAAGACAAATGTAATTGCTAGAAGAAATATTCGAGAAGCATTGGCTCAGTTACTTGATTATGCGTCTCATTCTGAAAATGTGAAGATTAATAAAATTGTTATTGTGTCTCCCTGCAAAATTGAAGAAACCGATACTGCTTTTTTGAAGGAGCTAAGGAGAGTGATTAAGTATTCAATTTCCTATTTTTCATTCAATGATGAAGCAAAACCAATTTTTACAATTTATGAGTAACATTACAGCAAACACTTCCAGTATAGTCAGCAAGGTGTGGGCCTTCTGCAACACCCTTCGTGATGATGGCGTAGGTTATGGAGATTATTTAGAGCAGCTTACTTATTTGCTGTTTTTAAAAATGGCAGATGAATACAGCAGGCCGCCGCATAACCGTAAAATGCCCATCCCCACAAAATACAATTGGGAAACCCTTACTGATAAAAGCGGAGATGCATTAGAAGTTCATTACAATAACCTGCTGCGGGAACTGGCAAAAGAAAAAGGCATACTGGGCCAGATATTTACCAAGAGCCAGAATAAAATAACCGACCCGGCCAAGTTATACAAACTTATTGCCCTTATTAATGCAGAGCAATGGGTGCTGATGGGCGTAAAAGACAAAGGCGATATTTACGAAGGCTTGCTGGAGAAAAATGCAGAAGATACCAAGAGCGGTGCCGGCCAGTATTTTACACCAAGGGCATTAATTAAATGCATGGTGGAATGTTTACGGCCAGAGCCTATGAAAACCATTGCCGATCCTGCATGTGGTACCGGTGGTTTCTTTTTAGCCGCTTATGACTGGATGACGGAAAATAATGATTTAGATAAGGCACAAAAGCAGTTTCTTAAATACAAAACTTTTAATGGCAACGAAATTGTAGCAGGCACCCGGCGTTTGGCATTGATGAATTTATTTCTGCATAATATTGGTGATATAGACAGCGAGAACATTTTTATCTCTCCCAATGATTCATTGATTGCTGCTTCCGAAACCCGGTACGATTATGTGCTGGCCAATCCGCCCTTTGGTAAAAAAAGCAGCATGACCTTTACCAACGAAGAGGGCGAACAGGAAAAAGAAGACCTCACTTATAATAGACAAGATTTTTGGGTAACCACCAGCAACAAACAACTCAACTTTGTACAGCATATTAAATCGATGCTCAAAACAACCGGC
>JANMFO010000428.1:0-1730 GCA_031374245.1 Chitinophagaceae bacterium
TTCTTCACTACCAAACCAACAGGGCAAGGAACAGGATTAGGTTTATCACTGAGCTATGATATTGTAAAAGCACATGGTGGTGAGCTGAAAGTAAAAACGAAGCCCGCCTGTGCCGGTACGGACGGAGAAGGAGAGGGAAGTGAGTTTATTATACAATTACCAATATAACAGTATGAATAAAAAATGCTTAAATATTTTTTTTCTTATTGTCTGCCATTTGTCCTGTTTTTCACAGAATACACAACTGCCAGATTCAATGAGTACTAAAATAATCGAAGGCCGGAAGCAGCAGCTTTTTATGGCAAAAGATGACTCCAGCCGGATAACCGCCTTCCAGGATATCGGTTTTTCTTACGAACGCCTGAATATTGATTCTTCTTTAAAGTATTTCAATGCCGGACTTGATTTAGCCAGGCAAAAGTCGTATGCCTGGGGCGAAGCAAGACTTTTAGCAGGACTTAGCGGTTTAATGGCACACCAGGGAAAATATGCAGAAGCATTCGAGCTTCTTTTTAAGTCGCTAAAAATTGCAGAAGAAAATAGTCTTGGATACGATATTGCCAGGGCCAACCGGCGGATTGGTGGTGTCTATGCTGAACTCCAGGACTATCCAAAGGCTATAGCTTATCTTTTAAAGGCTTTGCAAATAGATGAAGCAAATCAATATCCGGACAAAGTTGCTATAGACCATTATGCTTTAGGAGATTATTACGAGATAATAAACAAACTTGATTCAGCAGCTTTCCATACAGACTTCGCTTTAAAACAAAAAGATCTTCTTAAGGGGTTAATGCAAACTGTATATGCAATAGATGGGCATATCAAGTTAAAGAAAGGAAATTATGATCAAGCTGCTTTAAGTTATAAAACAGCTTTTGAAGAAGCGAAAATAAACAGCGACTTAGTTGAATCTTCACAAATATGTGCTGATTTTTCAGATTTGTACATAAAACTTAACCTGAAAGATTCTGCCATTCTTTATGCCTTAAAAGGGTTTAACTATGGGAAAGAAGTTTCATTTGAAAAGGGGATGATGCGCAACGGCTATCTGCTCGCTCAATTGTATGATTCATTGGCTCCTTCTGTTGCACTAAAATATTTTAAAATTGCCGCAGCAGCAGAGAAAAGATTATTTGGAGTAAATAATATTCAGACCATTCAAAATCTTTTATCAAGAGAAGAAGCAAAGCAAAAGGAGCTGGAAGATACAAAAGTGGCCTATCGTACCAAGCTAAGATTATTTGGCCTTTTAACAGGTTTGATAGTTGTATTAATAATTGCATTTTTTCTCTATCGCAATAACAGGCACAAACAAAAAGTCAATAAGCAGTTAGAACTACAAAAGGAAGAATTGCAAAAAACTTTATCAGAATTAAAATCCACCCAATCTCAACTCATCCAATCAGAAAAAATGGCCAGCCTTGGAGAACTCACCGCAGGCATTGCACATGAGATACAGAACCCATTGAACTTCGTCAATAATTTTAGTGAAGTAAGTAATGAGTTGATTGATGAAATGAATGAAGAGATTGGCAAAGGAAATATAGAAATGGCCAAAGAGATTGCAAATGATTTAAAACAAAACTTAGAAAAAATAAATCATCACGGCAAAAGAGCCGACGCAATTGTAAAAGGCATGCTGCAACACAGTCAAAGCAGCAGCGGTGTAAAAGAACCTACTGATATTAATAAACTGGCGGATGAATATTTACGGCTCGCCTATCATGGCC
>JANMFO010000432.1:0-3122 GCA_031374245.1 Chitinophagaceae bacterium
AGGAAAACAACCGGTAGTCGCTCCAAGTGGTGTTACCATATCTGTCGGTAAAGACAATGTGGTAGCTGTTAAGGGACCCAAGGGTGAATTGAAACAGGCGATTGACCGTGATATAACTGTAGAGGTGAAAGATGGCACAATCACTTTTGCCCGCCCTACAGATCAAATCCGTCACCGTGCTTTGCATGGTTTGTATCGTTCATTAGTATCTAACATGGTGAAAGGTGTAACTGATGGTTATGAAAGAAGATTAGAATTAATTGGTGTGGGTTTTAAAGCAGCTAGCCAGGGAAACACATTGGATCTTGCATTAGGATATTCTCACAATATCATTTTTGAGGTTCCAGGTGAAATAAAAGTATCTACTGCACAGGAAAAAGGGCAGAACCCGATAATAACATTGGTCGGAATAGATAAACAATTAATCGGACAGGTGGCAGCTAAATTGCGCAGCCTTCGTAAGCCTGAACCATACAAAGGAAAAGGTGTTCGCTATGTGGGTGAAGTTGTTCGTAAGAAAGCAGGTAAAGCAGCAGGTAAATAATTAAAATGAAAATTGAATCCTGGCAGCATCAGGATTGTAAATAAAAAAGAGATGAACGCAAAAGTAAAATCAGCAAGAAGACAAAGGATACGCTTTAATATCCGCAGGACTATTAGCGGTACTTCCTTGAAGCCACGTCTGTCTATTTTCAGAAGCAATGCAGATATCTATGCACAGTTGATTGATGATATCAACGGAGCTACGGTTGTTGCAGCTTCTACAAGAGATAAAGACATTAAAGCGCAGAAAGGGACTAAAGTTGAAAAAAGCAAAATGGTTGGTGCAGCAGTTGCCCGCAAAGCTGTTGAGCTTGGTTTAACAGAAGTAGTGTTTGATCGTGGTGGTTATTTATATCATGGTCGTGTTAAGTCGGTAGCTGATGGTGCAAGAGAAGCAGGTCTTAAATTTTAATAAATCTAGATTCAAACTTTTAATTACAAGTATAAATGTCAAAGTTTAACGTAAACAAGGTTAAAGCCGGTGACCTGGAACTGAAAGATAAAGTTGTTTCCATCAATCGTGTTGTTAAGACAACGAAAGGTGGCCGAGCATTCAGCTTTTCTGCCCTGGTGGTAGTAGGTAATGAAAACGGTGTGGTTGGTCATGGCTTGGGTAAAGCCAAGGAAGTTCAGGAAGCTATTACTAAAGGCATTGAAGATGCTAAAAAGAACCTGATTAAAGTTCCGGTAATGAAGGGTACTATCCCCCATGACCAGTGGGCTAAAGAAGGTGCTGCTAAAGTATTGATTAAACCAGCTGCTCATGGTACTGGTGTAATCGCCGGAGGTTCTATGCGTGCCGTATTAGAAGCTGCTGGTGTAACTGACGTTTTAGCTAAATCATTAGGTTCTGCTAATCCCCACAACGTGGTAAAAGCAACTTTTAAAGCATTGGCTTTATTGCGTGAGCCTATCACAGTAGCTAAGACCCGTACACTTGGTTTAAAGAAAGTATTTAACGGCTAATTCCGAAGACAAACGAATTGATATTATGAAAAAGTTGAAAATAACATTGGTTAAAAGTCCTATCGACCGTTCTGAACGTCAAAAATTGACTGTGCAGGCTTTAGGTCTTGGTAAGACAAACTCCAGTAAAGAAGTTGTTGCTACCCCACAAGTTTTAGGTATGATACGTAAAGTAACACACCTGTTAAAAGTTGAAGAAATAGCATAAAAAGTTTGATGTTAGAAGTCAATTGGCTTCAAAATCAAGTTTTAGACATTGAACATTTAAGCGAGGGGTGATTCCCCGTTAAGTATAAAATCAAATAAAATGAAACTACACGAATTAAGACCTGCAAAAGGCGCAACTCACAAAGTAAAACGTATTGGTCGTGGTGATGGTTCCGGACATGGTGGAACTTCTACAAAGGGTACTAAAGGTGCTCAGGCCCGTACTGGTTTTAAAAACAAAATGGCTCATGAAGGTGGTCAGATGCCAATCCAGCGTCGTATTCCAAAACGTGGATTTAAAAACCCGCATCGTGTAGAGTACACTGTACTTAACCTTGGACAAATAGAACAATTATCAGAAAAATACAGCATTACAGAATTTTCACTGGAGAACCTTTACATCAATGGATTGGTTAGTCAGAATGATAAAGTGAAAATATTGGGTAATGGCGAACTGAAAGGCAAATTCACTTTTAAAGTGAATGCAGTGAGTGAAAAGGCGAAGTCTGCTATTGAAGCTGCAGGCGGTTCGGTGGAAATAGTAAAGTAAATTTCACTAAATTGCATTGACGCATTAACCATGCGTCTTTTATGTTTTAAGTGCTTTTAAACTTATTTTATCCCCGTGAAGAAATTAATACAAACATTAAAGAACATCTGGAGCATCGAGGAGTTAAGGAGTAAAATTCTTTTCACACTGGTGATGATTGCTATTTACCGTGTGGGAACACATATCGTACTTCCGGGTATTGATCCAAACCAGATGCAGGAAGGTGGTGCTAACAGCACCGGGATTCTGGGTCTTATTGATGCTTTCTCAGGAGGTGCTTTTAACCAGGCATCTATTTTTGCATTAGGTATCATGCCTTACATCTCTGCTTCTATCTTTATGCAGTTGATGACAGTGCTTGTCCCACGTTTCCAAAAAATGCAGAAGGAAGGGGAGAGTGGCCGTAAAAAAATTAATCAGTACACCCGTTATCTTACTGTTATAGTAACCATTTTGCAGGCATCTGCTTATGTTACGTATTTGCAAGGAATGACGCAGCAGACAGGTGGAATTATGGCTGGCTATACCAGTTATTTCTGGTTGTCAACCGTAGTGGTGCTTACAGCAGGTACTTTGTTTGTAATGTGGATGGGTGAAAAGATAACTGATAAAGGATTAGGTAATGGTACTTCTTTGATTATAATGATTGGTATCCTTGCACGCCTCCCGCAATCATTCCTTCAGGAGTTGAGTGCTAAATCAGTTAGAAATGGGCAGATATTGGTTTTTATCATTGAAATTGCCATTCTTATCGCCATTATCATGGGTTGTATATTGTTGATTCAGGGTGTACGAAAGGTACCGGTGAATTATGCAAAGCAAATTGTTGGTAACCGTCAGTTTGGTGGTGCGAGAC
>JANMFO010000057.1:0-7700 GCA_031374245.1 Chitinophagaceae bacterium
AACCGCTTTGTACCCACCGGTAGAAATGTTATTTGATCCCTACTTAAATTTATTAGACTACCAGCTATGCCCTGCCGAATTGAATGAAAAGACCCTGTGGAAAGTAGAAGCCATTGCTTTATCGGTAGTCCGCAATTTTAATTCTCCCGGCATTTTTGCCGTAGAGTTATTTATTGATAATAATGATGAGGTGCTGGTGAATGAAACCGCACCACGGGTACATAATAGCGGCCACCATACTATAGAAGCACACTATTCATCACAGTTTGATATGCTGTGGCGGTTAATGCTCGGTTATCCATTAGGCAATACAGCAGCAATCCTTCCGTCTATGATGATCAATATTATTGGTGCAGAAGGTCATACTGGCCCGGTAAGGTATGAAGGGCTGCCCGAAGTATTGGTCATTCCGGATGCGTTTGTTCACCTCTACGGAAAAAAGGAAACCAAACCCGGTCGTAAAATGGGGCATGTTACTATTTTGAGTAAAGAAAAAGCCGAACTGATGCACCAGGCCAACCGTGTAAAAAGAACATTGCTGCCCAAAGCCTGATTCCCTCTTATCCATTATTAAAACCGTTCATAACTGGCTGCATTATCGATGCAGGAAAGCCTTTGTTTTGACGTCCAAAGACTTGCGATTATCCGTTATCTTTATTTCCCTGATTTTAAACTCACTTACATAGCTACACACATGAGAGTAATTTTTTCTTCTTTTATTTTATTAATCACTTTGACGTTTGCCTCCTGCGGGGACAAAGACAAAAAAGAGGCGGATAAACCTAAAGCGGATAAAGTTCCGGCAATACAGGTGGAAGCCTCTGTTATTAAAGTGCAGAGCATCAGCGATAATATCGAGGTCGCCGGCTCTATACTTCCTTTTGAATCTACAGAAATACATCCGGAAGTTTCGGGCCGGGTGGTTACATTAAATGTAAAAGAAGGAGCATTTGTCGGCAAAGGCTCCCTGCTGGCAAAAATTAATGATAACGACTTACAGGCCCAACTTAAAAAATTACAGGTTCAACTGAATATTGCGCAACAAACAGAAAATCGTTCTTCGCAATTATTAAAAATACAGGGAATCAGCCAGCAGGATTATGATCTTAGTTTACTGCAGGTAAATAATATAAAAGCAGATATCGAGATCGTAAGAGCTGCTATCTCCAAAACAGTTATCCTCGCCCCTTTTAGTGGTAAGCTTGGTTTAAAGAATATAAGCCCCGGCGCATTCATCACACCTGCTACCATTATCACTACGATAGGCCAGGTTAGCCAGTTAAAATTACAATTTGCTGTACCGGAAAAATATGGTTCACAAATAAAAAACGGACAGAATATTGATTTTACAATCGATGGATCACCCAACACCTATCATGCTGCTGTCTCAGCAACCGAAATATCAATCGAAGAAAATTCCCGCAGCCTTTCTGTAAGAGCTATAGTAAAATCGCAAGATGCTTTTTTGATACCCGGTGCTTTTGCCAAAATTGAAATTGAATTGGGCAAAAACGAAAACGCTATGATGATACCGACAGTGGCAGTTGTTCCGCAGGGTCGTAAAAAACAGGTTTATCTTTTTAAAAATGGGAAAGCAACCCCTGTTGAAATTACAACCGGTGTCCGTGATTCAGCCAATATTCAGGTAATTACCGGATTAAATTTAGGTGATACAATAATTACAACCGGATTACTTTTTCTGAAACCGGGTATTGATGTAAAAATTTCAAAAGCTAATACTCCCATCCCCTAAAGGGGTTTAGTAAAGATGCTTTTATAAAAAAATATAACCCTGTTAAACACTTAATATGGCACTTGCTAAGTATAAACTTTTATTTAAAATTAAAATTCCCCTTTAGGGGCCAGGGGCATGAACTTATCAGAACTCAGTTTAAAACGACCGGTACTTGCCATTGTTTGTTCAATACTGATCATCATCTTTGGTGCTATCGGTTATTCTTTTTTGGGTGTTAGGGAATACCCCGCTATTGATCCTGCTGTAATCAGTGTTCGTACTTCTTATGTTGGCGCCAGCGCTGATATTATTGAACAACAGATAACCGAACCATTAGAAAAAGCGGTCAATGGTGTACAGGGCGTAAAGAATATAACTTCCAACAGTGCACAGGGCAGCAGCAATATTACAGTTGAATTTGAATTAGGTGTTGACCTTGAAAAAGCAGCCAATGATATAAGAGATAAGGTAGGACAAGCTACGGGAAACCTGCCCCGGGATATTGACGGACCACCTACTGTAAGTAAATCAGATGCCGATTCTGATCCAATCATGTTTATTATCATTCAAAGTCAGAAAAAAACATTGCTTGAATTATCTGATTTTGCCGAGAATGTGGTGCAGGAACGTTTGCAAACAATATCCGGGGTAAGTTCAGCAGGTTCGTTTGGTAAACAATATGCCATGCGGCTTTGGATTGATCCTTCAAAACTGGCCGCTTATAAACTAACCATACAGGACATACGGGCTGCGCTGGACAGGGAAAATATTGAATTGCCGGGAGGTAAAATCCGGGGCGATGCAACGCAGCTGATTGTAAAAACCTATGGGAAACTGACAACTGAAACAGAATTTAATGATCTTATTATAAAGGAAGTCGAAAGCCGTATCATTCGCTTCAAAGATTTAGGCACTGCTGTACTTTCATCTGACAATGATGAATTTGCATCAAGAGTGAATAATGTTCCATCGGTTGGTGTGCGGATAGTAGCGCAGCCTGGCAGCAACCAGATTGAAATAGCTGATGAAGTTTATAAAAGAATAGATGCTATTAAAAAAGATTTACCCGGCGACATATCTATCGATGTTGGGTATGACCGTTCCGGTTTCGTCCGCAAAGCTGTAAGTGAAGTAAAGGAAACGCTATTTATCGCTATTTCATTAGTTGTATTAATTATATTCTTTTTTTTCCGTGAATGGTCAATTGCATTCCGGCCTCTTATTGATATCCCGGTTTCACTTATCGGTGCCTTTTTTATTATGTACCTGATGGGGTTTTCTATTAATGTACTTACACTGCTTGCAGTAGTATTGGCAACCGGTCTTGTGGTGGATGATGGGATTGTGGTTACAGAGAATATTTTTAAGAAAATGGAACAGGGTATGAATAAGCATAAAGCTGCCCTTGAAGGATCAAAAGAAATTTACTTTGCTGTAATAGCTACTTCCATCACATTGGCAGTTGTATTTCTTCCCATTATTTTTTTACAGGGCTTTACCGGCAGGTTGTTTCGTGAGTTCGGGATCGTTGTTGCCGGCGCTGTATTAATTTCTGCATTCGTTTCTCTTTCACTTACTCCGGTGTTAAATATTTATTTTACAAAAAAAGATCCAACTAAGCATTCATGGTTTTACCGTGTTACAGAACCGTTCTTTACCGGGCTGGAAAATCTTTACCGCTATTCTCTGAAAGGATTTATGAAACTCCGGTGGGTAGCAATAATTATTATACTTGCCTGTGCTGCCACAATTTATTTAATTGGTAAAAATATCCCTTCTGAATTAGCCCCAATGGAAGATCGTAACCGGGTACGGGCAAGTTTAACCGGGCCTGAAGGTGCCGATTTTGATTTTACAGATAAAGTAACTTACGATGTTAACCAGCAGTTAATAGATTCAATTCCTGAACTTTCATTTTCGTTATCTTTTGCTCCAGGAGGTTTTGGTAGCGGCAGCAGTAACTCTTCTTTTATCAGTATGGGATTGGACGAAGCAAGCACAAGAAAACGTACGCAGGATGAAATTGCACAGCAGGCAAACCGCATATTCCGCCGGTACAACAATGTCCGGGCTTTTGCTTTACAGGAACAAACGATATCTGTGGGTATGGGAGGAAGGGGATCATTCCCGGTGCAGTTTGTTTTACAGCACCTGAACTTCGATAAGCTGAAAGAAAAGGTACCGCAGTTTTTAGAAGAGGTATCTAAAAGCAAAGTATTCCAGGGCTCTGATGTAAACTTAAAATTCAATCAGCCGGAATTACAAATTACTATTGACCGTTTAAAAGCCAATGAACTTGGCGTTTCAGTGCTCGATGTTACAAATACATTGCAAAGTGCATTAAGCGGCCGCCGGTTTGGATATTTTATCATGAATGGAAAACAATATTCCGTCATCGCCCAGGTGGAACGTGAAAACCGTGATGAACCGCTTGACCTGAAATCTTTTAATGTTCGTAATAACAGGGGAGATTTGGTTCAGCTGGATAATATTGTGAATATGACTGAAACGGCCAGCCCTCCTACTATCTACCATTTCAACAGGTTTAAGAGTGCTACCATTTCTGCAGGTTTAGCACCTGGCATGGCCCTGGGTGATGGGATAAAAGAAATGGAACGTATTGCAAAAATAGTATTGGATGATACATTCAATACCTCACTCAGTGGAGCTTCACTTGATTTTAAAGAAAGCTCTTCTAATACTTCTTTTGCTTTTATACTGGCACTTGTTTTAATTTTTTTAGTACTGGCAGCTCAGTTTGAAAGTTTTGTTGACCCCTTAATTATTATGATTACTGTACCATTGGCATTAGCAGGAGCAGTAATAAGTTTAAAACTTTTCGGACAAACATTAAATATCTTTTCTCAAATTGGTATTATCATGCTTATAGGTTTGGTAACCAAAAACGGTATTTTAATCGTTGAGTTTGCCAATCAGAAACAAAAACGAGGCGAGAAAAAAATACCTGCTGCGATAGATGCGGCAGTAGCGAGGCTCCGCCCTATTTTGATGACTACCTTAGCTACCACATTGGGTGCATTACCAATTGCAATGGCCATTGGTTCAGCCGGAAAAAGCCGTGTACCATTAGGAATTGTAATTGTCGGTGGTTTATTGTTTTCTTTAATCTTAACCTTGTACGTGGTACCAGCTTTGTATTCGTTCTTATCAACAAAAAAGAAAGTACATGAGGAAGAAGTTTAGCATTATTATATTTTTCTTACTGCCTGTTTTTGCATGGTCGCAAAATAAATTGCTGACACTGGATGAAGCTATTGCCACAGCATTACAGAATAACTATGATATTCAGTTATCAAAAAATGATTCCGCTGTTGCTGCACTTAATTATTCCTTCCGTAATGCCGCTTTCCTGCCGAGGATTAACGGCAATCTGGGAACCAACTTTAATAATAATAATCAAAAACAAAAATTTGTTGACGGGACAGAAAGAAAACTTAATGACATCCGTTCAAATAATTACACTGCGGCTGTTCAGCTAAACTGGGTATTATTTGACGGGCTAAAGATGTTTGCCACCAGGGATAAAGCACAGGAATTTGTAAAACTGGGAGAACTGGGTATTAAAAATCAGATGGTAAACACCATTGCTTCTGTCATTTCGGGCTATTATGCAATCGTCCGGCAGAAACAACAATTAAAAGCGATTGAAGAACAAATGTCGCTCAGCCGTGAAAGAGTAAAACTGGCACAATATAAATTAGACATCGGTGTGGGTACAAAGCCTGATGTTCTACAAAGTAAAGTGGATTTCAATGCACAAAAAGCAATCCAGCTGAACCTGGAAACGAATACCGATCAGTTAAAAGAACAATTGAACCAGTTGATGAATGTGGCTGCAAACAGCAAGTATGAGGTAAGCGATTCTATTCCCATCAATATGCAGGTGGCACTTGCAGATGTTCAGAATAATATTGAAAACAATAATCCCCTGCTTCTTATTGCACAAAAAAATATTGCAATAGCCGGGTTTACTTTAAAAGAACGGAAAGCTGAAAGGTTTCCTATTGTTTCTCTTAACTCAGCCTATAGCTATAACCGGAATAATAATAAAGCCACTGTTAACCCTTTCCAGCCATTATTCAGCAGAAACTATGGCCGTAACATAGGCTTTACAGTCTCCATTCCCATTCTGAATAACTTTACCACAAAACGGTTGATTAAACAGGCAGAATTAGATATTCAATATCAGCAACTGGTGTATAGCAATCAAAAATCTATAGTAAGTCTAAGTATCATTAATGCATATCAGGACTACGAATTGCAGAAAAGAGCTCTGGCACTGGAAGAAGAAAATATTTTGCTGGCAAGGGAAAATGTAGATATTGTTTTCCAGGTTTATAAATTGAATTCTACTACACTCATACAATTGAAAGAAGCTGAAAAAAGTTTGGGCGATGCTTATAACAGATTGATTGCAGCCCGATATAGCACTAAGTTGGCTGAAACGGAATTACTTCGTATCAAAGGGGATCTTGTGAAATAGTTTGTAATTGGTAGTTTGTGGTTTGTAGTTAATTTTGGCAAAACCATTACAGATGGCAACTATCCAAAAATTTGAAGACCTTGAAGTATGGAAGAAGGCAAGGATTCTTAGTGATAAAGTTTACCCTCTTACATTCAAAGAACCATTTTCCAGCGATTTCCGAATAAAAGATCAAATGAGGGGAAGCGTCGGCTCTATTATGGATAATATTGCTGAAGGTTTTGAAGGAGGAAGTAAACTTGAATTCATCAATTCCCTCACAACCTCCAAAGGAGAAACGGGAGAATTAAAATCACAGCTTTACAGATGTCTGGACAATAAGTATATTTCTCAGCAACTTTTTGACGAACTTTACAGCCTTGCCGATGAAATAACAAAAATGATAACAGGATTTATTAGTTATCTGAATAACTCAAAAATCAAAGGGCAAAAGTTTAAAAACCGTTGATTCAATGGCAGAACTACAAACTACAAACCACAAACTACAAACTCCTGTTGTTGGTATCATCATGGGTAGCGACAGCGACCTCAACGTTATGCAAGCTGCATCAGATATTCTGAAACAATTTGAGATCCCGCATGAAGTAACAGTCGTATCTGCGCATCGTACTCCGCACCGTATGATTGAATATGCTACAACCGCTAAAGAAAGGGGATTGAAAGTAATTATTGCCGGTGCAGGTGGTGCGGCGCATTTACCGGGTATGGTGGCTTCTGTTACCGTATTGCCGGTAATTGGTGTCCCTATCAAATCATCCAACTCTATTGATGGCTGGGATTCTGTTTTATCTATTTTACAAATGCCGAATGGTGTACCGGTTGGTACTGTTGCATTGAATGCTTCAAAAAATGCAGGTATACTGGCTGCTGAAATACTCGGCACTGCTGATGAAACTATTTCCCAAAAAGTTGCTGATTATAAAAATTCTCTCAACACAGAAGTGTTAGAAAAAGTAGAGAAGATGAAGAAAGATGGATGGGAAAATAAGTTTGATTGATTAGTTTATAAATTTTCTTGCTCATTTTTTTTGAGCCGCATAGATTTCTCTTTCTTCAGTTGTGAAATACTTTGGCAGCAGTTCTCTATTCAGAATACGGACAGAAAATACTAATGTTAAGATAAGTTTGAAAAATGTAGTATTTTACTACAATATTTGAATCTGTCCTTTATTCAGGCTTGTCAATCATTCAGCTATGAGAAAATTATCTGCACTCTTTATACTGCCTTTATTACTTGTAACTGGTTTAAAAGTTGCAGGGCAAACCCCCGTTAAAATGAGGGATGCCAGTATGCAAGGGCCGCAGACCTTTGCTATCATCATGGGTATTTCCAAATATAAATATGTACGGCCATTAGCTTATGCAGATAAGGATGCGGAGATGTTCAGGGATTATTTAAAGTCGCCGGGGGGTGGCAGTGTAAAAGAAGAGAACCTCTATTGTCTATTAAATGAAAAAGCC
>JANMFO010000065.1:0-3490 GCA_031374245.1 Chitinophagaceae bacterium
ATACAAACTGATAACCAGTCCAAATTTAATCCCCCGGATATTATTTTCAGGTATAATGCGATAAACGGATTCTTTGAACCATCAGGAGTTACTTATACAACTGGTAAAGAAATTCCTTCCAAATTTTTTTTTAAATGGAACCTGCTGGAAGAATCAGCATTGAGTAAAGAAGTGGTTTCTCAATTTTTTAGTGAAGACGATGATTTCTATAATAATTTATTCCGTCCGGTAACCCGTGGTTTATCAGCAGCTGAAAAAAATATACGGATGCATTTACTGATTGTTGCCGATACGGTGGATAAAGAAATCGGTATTTCAACGGCTTTGGATATTAAAAGGATAACCGAACTATTCAACTCGATTTGTCAATACCTGGGTATAAAAATGTTGTCTACTGTCATTACCGGCAAATCCTTTGGAAAAACAGGTGTACAAACTGCCATTACTAACCTCCGTCCTTTATCGAGTGACATAGTGATATTTTATTATTCCGGTCATGGTTTCAGGATACCGGAAAAGCCCAGAAATTATCCCAATCTGAAATTGAAAAATGTCAAAACCCTGCGGGCAAATTTCAGGGATAGTATTGCATGGGCTCGTGGCAGCAGGGAAGCCAATATATCACAGTCAATGAATATCCAGGACATATTCAATACCATCACAAAAAAAGGTGCCAGGATGAACCTTGTCATCAGCGATTGTTGTAATGATGATATTTTTTCGGTAAATGCAAAAGGAACAAAGCCATCAGGTACCAAAAGCTCCGGTGTGCAATGGAACGAAGAAAATATCCGCTCACTGTTCCTGAATAAGAATCCTATGTCTGTACTGGTAACAGCTGCCGCTGAAGGTGAAAGGGCAGCCAGCGAAGATAATTTTGGTGGCTTCTTTACTTATTATTTAAAAACTTCACTGGAAGCACATTGCAGCAAACTGAAATCAAATGTTAGCTGGGACCAGGTACTGCAGCAGGCAAAAACCCAAACCATTACCAAGGCTAAGGGTACCTATTGCGATAAGCCAAAAATCCCCCAAAATCTTTGCAAACAAAATCCTGTTTATACTATTGTTTCAGGGAAGTAATCTATTAATACCTTTTCTAATCAACAGGTTTTATATGGCCAGTCAGTTCATTCCATTTTGTAGTTGGCCTGAATGAATTCCAGCTTTCATCAAACTTCAAAACCCAGTAATAATTAAATCCTTTTTTTAATGACATAGTCAGCCATTTCCAGGCTTCTGTGCTGTTTTTTGTACCGGCATATAGTTTTGCGATAGTGTACATCGTTTCCACATCATACGGGTGATCGTTCAGGTATTCTTTGTAGTAAGGAATAGCCAGTAATGGTTTCCCAGACAATAAATTCAACCGGCCATTCAGGTCAGTTATCTCTTGTATTTTATATGGATGAATATTTTTTGCCTCTTTCAGTAATTTATTACCGTCTGCAAAACGGCCGGAATGTATACAATACTCTGCCATCAGTAGCTGGCTGGTAAAATTGATCTCTCCCCTGTTATACAATGTGTCAAGCTGCTCCAGCGCTAATGCGTAGTTGTAATTGACAATATTGCTATTCACATATTTGATCCTTGTTCCGGCATCATTTGGTTTTAACTCCACAGACCTTTTATAATAGGGTTCAGCCCGCTGCGGCAGCCCCTGCCAAACATAGAGGTCACCAGTCTTGTAATTTATTTCAGCAAGTAAATCACCATTATTTATTTCCGTTGTTGTATTCTCATCCAATTTTACAAAACTATTTTCCGGAATGAGTTGTCCTGCTTTTCTTAAATAGCTTATCCCTTCAGTGCGGGGGAAATTAATATCTTCCTCCAAATAATAAATTTCACCGGTTGCCGGCAATTGGTACCCTGTGGATGTTTGCTCGTAATAGTTATCACCATAGTACATTTCTTCATCTGAATCGTTCTTAATATATTTTATATCATCCCGGTATTCATCTGGTTTAGCCGCTGCCATGTCATACATCAGCGAACCGGCTTTGTAGTACCATTCTCCAATTTCGGGGTGGCGTTGAATTATCCTCCTGTATAAAGCAAACAATTCCTGCCGTACAATTTTCTTATAAGGATAAGCCCTTACCGCTTCCTCCGCATCATGGTAACGGCCGGTGTTCTCCAACAAGGTCCAGAGTTTATAGTACCCGCCAATCTGTAAGGAATCTTCTTTGATGATGGCCCTGAATTGTTTTTCCGCTTCTTCAAAATGATTCCATTTTTCGTACACTGTGCCAAGGAAAAAACGGGTTTCATTCTTTTGAAACCAGGATATATTGAACATTAATGATACACAACTGTAAATACCCCGATTTGCTCCATTATTCGGATTATCATCATATTGCGGAAATAATTTTTTTAACGAATCACAGTACAGGTTAAATCTTTCCTTATCCATGTGATATTTCACAGCATAACTGAAAATAATATCAGCTTCTTTCCAGCGTTGCTGGTTATATAACAACTCGCCCAGGTAATGAAAGGCCAGCGGATTAACAGCATCCAATTGTATGAGTTGCTTTAATTTCCATTCTGCTTTATCTGGTTTTTGGTCATAAATATATAACAGGGCGATATAAAAGTTTCCTATGATATCATTCCTGCGGACAGTCGTTGTATCAAATGAACACGGAGGCGCGGGTGGTGCTACATCAAATTGATCAATCACACCATCGGCATCACTATCTTCTTCAGGAAATTTGAATCCCCTTTTCCGGATATCAGCTTCATGAAAGTTACTGTCGGCTTTAGCATACCGGGTTGTATTCATATAGACATAACCCAATCTTTCAAAAGGAAGGTAATGCCGGGTATTGATTCGGATACTTTTTTTAAAAAATTCTTCTGCTAACAGTAAGTTGCCTTTCTTTTCATTCAGTATTCCGGTATTTGTATAAATACTCTGGTAACCGGGTTGCAATTGTTTGGCTTTTTCCAGTGCTTCTATTCCTTTTTCATAATTATTAAGATGGTTGTACAAACCGCCAAGGTTAGACCAGGGCAAAGCCCAACTGGGAGTAATCTGGGTGGCACGCAGAAAATATTTTTCTGCTGTCACATAGTCTTTCTTTAATTTATAAATGATGCCGAGCTCATTGTTGATATAAGCGGCATTTTCTTCCAGCTTTAATGAGGCAGTTTGTTCCCGCAAAGCTGTATCGAGTAACCCGGCTGGGTTTTCAACCGATGGAATTTTTATCCGTGCCGTTACACCGGAGAAATAATGATATTTAACCTGAAGGATATGGTGCAATTGGTTTTGAGGCGACACCAGCTTGAGTGCCACTGCAAACATTTTCGGGTAAATATCATACCCGCTGCTCAGGCTGTTATAATAACGTCTTCTTTCAATTTCTGCTTCATCTCCCTCGAGGTATAAATTGATGATCTGCTGCCCACGATCAGATAGTAACTCCACCAGTTTTTCATTAAAACGTTTCAGGACATCTTTATTATCCCGCAATGATTT
>JANMFO010000066.1:0-8025 GCA_031374245.1 Chitinophagaceae bacterium
CCTGCACCTCTTTTTTGAATTTATTCAAAATTGTTAAGCTACCTCCCATATCACGGATACCTGTAATCCCTTGCCTGAGAAGCATATTGAACAAGGTTGTATCATTTCCAGAATCCCATGCAATGTGAAAGTGCATATCCCATAAACCGGGCATTAGAAATTTATCTTTTCCATCAATTATTCTGGCACTGGCAGGATAATTTTCATTCGCATTCCTTTTAAGACTTAATATTAAACTGTCTTTTATAATTACTGTTTGATTAGGTATTATCCGGCCATTAATAACATCAATAATATTGGTATTTTGAATTACGGTATAAGTGGCTGTATCAACGGGAGGATAGTTTTTTAAAAGACTACAAAATAATAGTATGAGTGACAATTTGAACATAATGATATTATGTATAACCTCGGATTACTTTAAGTTATTTCTCAAATTTAATTCATTCGTAAAACAAATATGTATAGCCAAAATCAAAAGCCACTTGTCAAGCAAGGGGCTTTTGATTAAAATCCTTTTTTCTTATAAGTATTATTTTCCCGGTTCCATTCAGGTAGTTTTTTATCGGGGTCCAGTATCACTTCTTTTATTTCGCTGGTAGTGGGTACATTAAATGTCCACTCGGCACCACGCTGCCATACTTCTACCGGTAAATTTATTTTATGTTCTTTGCCATTTGTTTCTTTTACCAATACAGTAGCAGGCATTACCATTTTTTCTAAATTCTCTATAGTTATTGCAGCACCCTTTTCTGGCTTTTCATCAATATACGCTACACCTTTTACTGTCTGATCAAGTTTCCAGGTGTTGAGTACCCATGCTCTCCAGAACCAACTAAGATCTTCTCCCGAAACATTTTCCATGGTATGAAAAAAGTCCCACGGAGTAGGATGTTTAAAAGCCCAGCGGTTTACATATTCCCGAAAGGCTGCATCAAAACGATCTTTACCCAACACCACATCTCTTAAGGTATTCAACATCAGTGAAGGTTTCAGGTAAGCCGCTACACCTAAATTGTCCTGTTGAATTACTTCAGGAACAGTATTGAGGCCATCCATTTTTTCACCAAAAGTATATTGTACCATAAAAGATGAATTAGGATCACCAAAGAAACTTGCATCCTGAAATTCACCTTTATTAAAAGCTTCTGTAGAGAAGCCATTGATGAACGTATTAAATCCCTCATCCATCCATGCATATTTTCTTTCATTGCTTCCTACTATCATCGGGAACCAGGTATGTCCAAACTCATGATCGGTTACACCCCACAAACCGGCACCGGAATCACTATGGCTGCAGAATACAATACCGGGATATTCCATGCCACCAACAATGCCGGCCACATTGGTAGCAGCAGGATAAGGAAACTCAAACCATTTATTGGAATAATGTTCTATCGAAGCTTTTACCATTTCAGTAGAACGCTGCCATCCATCTTTTGTAATACTTTCAACGGGATACACACTGATGGCCACTGATTTTTTACCACTGGGTAAATTAATTTTTGCAGCATCCTGCACAAATGCTTTACTCGCTGCCCATGCCACATCTCTTGTGTTTTGAATTTTAAATTTCCAGGTAGCGTTGGGTTGTTTGGGTCTTGAGTTAGGATCATTTACTTCTTTACTGCTGCGGATAACAACTGTTTTGTCACTGGCTTTTGCGGCAGCCCATCTTGTCATTTGTTCAGGAGTGTAGCATTCCTGCGGATTGGTTAACTCACCGGAACCAACAATAATTAAATTGGAAGGAGCGGTAATAGTAAAATCAATATCGCCATATTCTAAATAAAACTCTCCTGCGCCAACGTATGGCAAGGTGTTCCATCCCTGTATATCATCATACACTGCAAGGCGGGGAAACCATTGCGCAACTTCATATACAATTCCGTTTTTTGTTTTTAATCTTCCCATCCGATCTGTTCCATATTCAGGAACAGTAAATTCAAATTTGATTGACAGTTTTATTTTTCCACCGGCTGACTTTACTGCGTCCTGTAACCATACCTGCATTCTTGTATCGGTTACAATATATTTTGGAGTAAAAGTTTTTCCATTGTAATCGACGGTAATGGATTTAATAACATCGCCATCCGTAAAACCACCATTGGCCCAGCGGCCACCTGTTTGAGTGGTAGTGTATGAACCACGGGAATCTTTTTTGTAAATATTCTGATCTAACTGCAGCCAGAGAAATTTTAAATTATCGGGGCTGTTGTTGGTATAAGAAATTTCTACACTACCACTTACACCATGCGTGGCTGTATCTAATGTGCAATTGATTTTATAATCAGCCCGGTTTTGCCAGTACCTGGGTCCGGGTTCGCCGCTGGCACTGCGGTAATCGTTACCAGTGTACGGATAGAATTGCGGATTAAATGCTTCCTTTTGATCGTAAACTGATGTTTGCGCAAACAAACTGATGATCATAAACAAGCCAATAGTGCCCAGAAAGAATTTCTTCATATAGCTCTTTATTTTAAAGTCGAAAGATAGGGCAAAAGGCTGCAATGGGTGCTACCGTTGAAAGGGTATTTGCAATACTTTATAGAAAAAAGGGTTCCCGCAAAGACACAAAGGACATGAAGCAGATAATTAAAGGCCCCCTTTTGTGATCTTAGTGGCTTTCCCGAAAAGTCGGGACAAGTCGTTTAGGAATGTATTAAACAAAAAGTGATTCGGCCTTTGCGACAGACTCTGGTTTGCCTACATCAACAAGCCTGTCGCCGGTATGGTCATACCCCATGATGAGGTGGTCGGCTGCCAGTTTCAGGTATACATCAATTAAGGAAAACTTGCCGGTAAATTCATTTTCTTCCATCAGCCGAAAAATGTCATATTCAAAAATAACAAAGCAACTGTATGCTTTTTCGACAAGGTTGGTTTTTGCAATCGAAATCTTTTCTTCACCTGTATTTGTATTTCTCCAGCCGCAGAGCCGGTTGTTTTCATCAAACAATAAATAGCGGGATGTTTTGCGGTCAGTAACAGCAAAAGAAATTAATGGGTGATGTTGTTCATGAAAAGCCAGCAACTTACTGATGTCAAGGTCGGAAAGTATATCAACATTACAGGTAATAAACCTTTCACCGGGGTTGAATAAATCTTTTGCTTTTAATAAACCGCCGCCTGTTTCCAGCACCACATCTCTTTCATCGCTTACTAATATATTGCTGCCCCATCCGTCATTTTCTATAATCGCTTCTTCTATCTGTTCTGCAAAATGATGAACATTGACAATTATATCTTTTATCCCCTGCTGTTGCAGGTATTCAATATTTCGTTGCAGCAATGACTTCCCATTCACCATCGCCAGAGCTTTGGGATGTTTATCGGTCCAGGGTTTGAACCTTGTGCCGAGTCCGGCGGAAAAAATCATTGTTTGCATAGCGACTTTTTATTTTGATGAGCAGCGAACAGAACGATGAAGAGTGCGACGCAACCACAGCTCAATCAGGGAACTGAAGTTGGGTACATAATTATTTCTTTTCAGGTAAAGGATTCTGCCAATTCTTTTCTTCTTGCACTTTATGCGATAACTCCACTTTCACTTTAAATTTATTTTTCAAATGCCTTGCCATGGCATCAGCAGCATACACACTGCGGTGTTGTCCGCCTGTGCAGCCAAAACTTATCATCAAACTTTCAAATCCTCTTTTAATATATTCTTCTACTGAAATATCAACAATATCAAAAATACTATTGAGGAATTCCGGCATTTTGGTTTGTTGTTCCAGAAAATCTTTTACTTCTTTATCTCTTCCGGTTTGTGTTTTCATACTATCCATACGACCGGGATTTAAAATACCACGGCAATCAAAAATAAAACCACCGCCGTTGCCACTATCATCATCCGGCAGTTGTTTACGGTATGAAAAACTACATACCTTAATCAGTAGCGGTGTTTCTTCAGTGGCTTGTGTGGGAGTGAATTGTTGAATAACTTCATCCGTCAGACATATGTCAAGCACTTTACGAAATTCAGGAAGTGATATCCCAATACTTTGATGTTGAAAAAACTCTCTCAGATTTCTTAATGCTAATGGAATGCTGGTAAGAAACTGTGCCTTACGTTCAAACAATCCACGGAAACCATAAGCACCTAATACCTGTAACAAGCGAATCAGCACATACCCATTGTACTGACTTTGAAATATTTTTCTATCGATGCCTTTGCCAAGAATGTTTTCCAGTGCATCCATATAATCTTCCAGCAGATTATATTTCCATTCGTCTGGTAAGTTGGCCCTTGCCTGCCATAGCATAGATGCTACGTCATATTGCGGTGCACCTTTCATGCCGCCCTGGTAATCTATGAAGTGGACGTTGCGGTCTTCCGTTACCATTATGTTCCTGCTTTGAAAATCACGGAACATAAAATATTTATATTCAGTATGAGTGAGGTAATTACTCAATGCTTCAAAATCATCAATCAGTTTTTGTTTATCGTATGGCTTGCGCAGGGCATCCAGAAAATAATATTTGAAATAGAGTAAGTCAGCCATAATAGCCTGCTTGCCAAATTCTTTATTTGTCAGGCATTTTTCATAGTCCAGTCCTTTATCACCTTTAACCTGTAAATCGGCCAAGGCCTCCAGGCTTTTCTTAAACAGGTCATATACATTTTCTGTAAAGCCATCCTTTTCCAGGTGATTTAATAAAGTAATGTCTCCGAAATCTTCCTGCAGGTAAAATACTTTATCATCGCTGATGGCCAGTATTTCTGGTACAGCCAGATTTTTTTTGTTGAACTGTTGGGAGAAATAAAAGAAAGATTCATTCTCTTTTATATTGGCTCCGTAGGTGCCAATCACCGAATCTTCTTTGCCATGTAACCTGAAATAACGGCGTTCGCTGCCACTCTGCGGCAGTAAATCAATGGATGTTGCATCAATGCCTTTCCACTGTTTATACAAAGAGGATATTGATTCTACAAGCTGCTGCATGTAGCAAATGTAATTAACTGCTTGCAATTCCGGAGGTTGCCATCGCTAACAGGCATTAGTTTTTTAAGCTAAATTTGCTTTTTCTATTAAATATGAGTTACACACCTGCTAATAAAGTCCGTTTAGTAACAGCTGCCAGTCTTTTTGATGGGCATGATGCTGCTATTAATATTATGCGCCGCATCATGCAGAGTAAAGGTGCCGAGATTATTCACCTTGGTCATAATCGCTCAGTAAAAGAAATTGTGGAAACGGCTATTGAAGAAGATGTGCAGGGCATCGCCATTACCAGTTACCAGGGTGGCCATGTTGAATTTTTCAAATACATGAAAGACTTATTGGAAGAAAATGGTTGCGGCCATATTAAAATATTCGGCGGCGGCGGTGGAACTATTTTACCAGATGAAATAGAAGAGTTGCATAAATATGGTATCACAAGAATTTATTCTCCCGATGATGGAAGACACATGGGTTTGGAAGGAATGATTGAAGATGTGATAAAGCAGTGCGATGTTTCGTTGGATGGCACTGGTGATTATAAAACCGCTATGAAGCTTGAAGAAGTGAAAGATGTGCGGAAGATTGCAAGGGAAATTACAAATGCAGAGAATGGAGTGCAGTCGGGAGTCAGAAGTCAGGAGCCGGGAGTTAAGACAATTCCTGTATTAGGAATTACTGGTACAGGTGGAGCAGGTAAATCTTCTGTAACCGATGAAATCGTTCGTCGCTTTCTCAACAACTTTACTGATAAAACAATCGCTGTTATTTCTGTTGACCCGTCTAAGAAAAAAACAGGCGGTGCATTATTGGGTGATAGAATAAGAATGAATGCTATTTCTCATCCAAGAGCCTATATGAGAAGTTTAGCCACCAGAGAAGATAATAAGGCTTTAAGCAATGCAGTACAAGACGCCATTGATATTTGCAAAGCGGCGGGATTTGATTTTATCATTCTGGAAAGTGCCGGTGTTGGGCAGAGTGATGCTTCAATACTTGACTACTGCGATGTAAGTATGTATGTGATGACACCGGAATATGGTGCTGCATCACAATTGGAAAAGATAAATATGCTGGACTATGCGGACTTGATTTGCATAAATAAATTTGATAAAGCTGGTGCCTTGGATGCGTTGGCCGATGTAAAGAAACAATACAAAAGAAACCATCAGCTGTTTACAGCAAAAGACGAAGACCTGCCGATTGTGGGAACAACGGCCAGCAAATTCAATGATGATGGAGTAAACCATTTATTTGAATGGCTGCTGAAAAAAATTGAAATAAAAATAAAAGCCATTTTCGGTGAATATCATTTTGCAGAGACTGCTAAAGTATCTCAGGCTATTATTCCAGCAAGCAGGGTTCGTTACTTGTCTGAGATTTCAGAAAATAACCGTGGCTATGACCAATTAGTAAAGGAGCAATCTTCTATTGCAACAAAACTATATCAACTGGAAGGAGTTTTAGAGACCCTTACACAACCGGGTTCTAAAACCCCTCTTGCGGAGGGGCTTGGGGAGGCTCTTCAAAAGCAAATCGATTTTTATACAGAACAATTAACTCCAGTTGCGAGAAAACTCATTACCAACTGGCCGAATAAATTAAAAGAATACCAGAAAGATTTTTATGAATACACTGTCAGGGATAAAGTGATTAAACAACCGATGACTACTCAAAGCCTGAGTGGAACAAAAATTCCAAAAGTTGTTTTGCCAAAGTATAAAGACTGGGGTGATTTATTGAAATGGCAATCACAAGAGAATGTACCGGGTAGTTTCCCATTTACCGCAGGAGTATTTCCATTGAAAAGGGAAGGCGAGGATCCAACAAGAATGTTTGCCGGCGAAGGCGGGCCAGAAAGAACCAACAGACGGTTTCACTATGTAAGCATGGACCAGCCGGCGAAACGGTTATCTACTGCATTCGACAGTGTAACATTATATGGCGAAGACCCCGATAATCGTCCCGATATATATGGAAAAGTAGGCAACAGCGGTGTAAGTATTGCTTCTGTTGATGATGCAAAAAAATTATACAGCGGGTTTGATTTGTGTGACCCGAAGACTTCTGTTTCTATGACCATCAATGGCCCTGCACCCATGCTGCTGGCTTTTTTTATGAATGCAGCTATTGACCAGCAATGCGAAAAATATATTTTGGCGAATAACCTGTTGGATAAAGTAAATAAAATCATTGAAGCAAAATATAAAGCAGGAGAATTGCCAACCTATATCGGCACAGATGGGAAACCTGTGATTCCTAAAAATGGAGAATTGCAAGGGGCATTACCTGCTGGCAACAATGGTTTAGGATTACGATTACTAGGTTTGTCCGGTGCTGATGTATTGCCAAAAGATGTGTATGAGAAAATAAAAGCCGAAGCTTTATCTCAGGTTCGTGGTACGGTGCAAGCGGATATTTTAAAAGAAGATCAGGCACAGAACACTTGCATCTTCTCAACAGAATTTGCCTTGAAGCTGATGGGTGATGTGCAGGAATATTTTATTAAAGAGAAAGTAAGAAATTTTTATTCTGTATCAATCAGCGGTTATCATATTGCTGAAGCAGGAGCCAACCCCATTACCCAATTAGCATTTACGTTGTCCAATGGTTTTACCTATGTAGAATATTATTTAAGCCGTGGAATGAATATTGATGATTTTGCTGCCAATCTTTCTTTCTTTTTCAGCAATGGAATGGACCCGGAGTATAGTGTGATAGGAAGGGTAGCCAGAAGAATCTGGGCAAAGGCGATGAAGTATAAATACAAAGCCAATAAACGCAGCCAGATGCTGAAGTATCATATTCAAACATCTGGCAGAAGTTTGCATGCACAGGAGATAGATTTTAATGACATCAGAACTACGTTGCAGGCTTTGTATGCTATATATGATAATTGTAATTCTCTTCATACTAATGCATATGATGAAGCGATAACAACACCTACCGAAGAAAGTGTGAGACGGGCCATGGCGATACAATTAATTATTAATAGAGAATTAGGTACAGCTAAAAATGAAAACCCCAACCAGGGTTCCTTTCTTATTGAGGAACTGACTGACTTGGTAGAAGAAGCAGTCTT
>JANMFO010000102.1:0-32711 GCA_031374245.1 Chitinophagaceae bacterium
CGCAGTATTGTTGAGAGAGGGCATGAAGTCGGTAATCATTCTTTTCATCATGAGTCCTGTCCAACAATAAAAAAAGTGATTTTAATATCCAGCTTATCCAACATATCCAGAAAAACTGGTACCACTACATCCAGGTATGAAGGAAATGTTTCCCAGCCCTCATCTCCGTGAACCTTCATATACGACCACTGATCATCCAGATCGAGAGAAACACTTGCCAGTAATTTTTTCCTACTCATTATTCAACCCATTTACTTTAATATTCCTTCCAGTTTTGTTTCAGCAACACGAACTGTTTCATTTACATTCAAAGTTCCATCAAGAATATGAGATGTATTTATTACATAAACACCGGGAATGGAAGTTTTTACATCCATTAAATTTTCAGAGTACCCAAGTTTTGCAACCGTGATGACATGCTTTGCACGGGCAACACCTGCAAACTTAATATTGCTATCCGTTAGCCATGGGTACATTCCTTTAAAGTTGTCTATAAAATAATTTCTAATCGCATCATCCGATTGATTAAAAAGTTTATCATTTGAATCCACATATTTCGGGAGGTATACTAATGCATTACCCCCTAAATATTCTTTGTCGACAAGAGCAGACATCTCGATCACTCCTGTAAATGGAAATCTTGAATCTGTAATATTTGTAACATAAAACTGGCTGATCGATTTATCTAGCAAAACTGCAACGCAGATAACTCCAAGATATTCAACATCATTTAGTTTATGTACTTCTTCTTCTGTAAGTCCGGTACATAGCTTTGCGGCAACAGATGATGGCAGTGTTACTATTACTTCGTCAAATTCCTCTTTTGTATTGTCCGCAAAATAAATTTCAGGCTTCCCGTTTATTGAAGACTTAATTTCCTTTGCAGTATAACTTGTTTTTATATTAACTGCTTCAGAAATCAGTGTTTGCTTAAATGCTTCAATAACCCGTTTGTATCCACCGAGTACAAACCCAAACATTTCTTTTTTCAGGCCGCTTCTTCTGGCGCCATACATTCGTTGTATAGTTGCCCAAATAAAAACAGCTGAAGTTTTCTTATAGCTGTCGCCAAGTTTCGCCTGCAATAATGGCAACCATATTTTATTAAAGGTTCTGGCACCTGACCAGCGCCTTAGCCATTTTGTAACAGGCACTTTCTCAAGTTTTTTCCAGTTTTTTATTCTGGATGCAACAATTATTGTAAGCCCGAGGCGGAATTTATCAATTAAATTTAATGTTGGAAACTTCAAAAATTCAATTGTATCCGACATTGAATGCAGCTTACCATTAATATAAAAACCTGTTTTTGTTTCTACCCATTTGACTTCTTCTTCCAATCCTATATCCTTCAGTACATTCCTTGTTCTGAAATCTGATAAGAGAATAACATGGTAGAATTTATCCCACTCCACATCGCCCATCTTCCATGAACTTACAAGTCCCCCTAATTCGGGGGTTGATTCAAATATTGTTACATGATGTCCTTTTTGTGCAAGGCGGTGGGCTAAAGTCATGCCCATAATTCCCCCTCCAACTATTCCCCATTTTTTTGTCTCCATCAGTTTCGTATTAAATCCAGGCTGGATTATATCATGTATTTCTTTTGCCAGCCAATTGTAACGCCAAGGCCTTTTTCCAAATCCCATTCAGGATTAAATCCTAACTGAGAAGTGATTTTAGAAATATCGGGGACCCTTCTCATAACATCTTCGTATTTACCAAAGGTGGAGTAAGGAATATAATTAAGCATAGGTTCTGAGTCTTTTCCATTAACTAATCGCCAGATCAAAATGGCCAGATCTTTAATTGCTATTTCTCCACCGGATTTACTGCCTGTATTGAAAATATCGTTATTCGATTTTTCATTCTCTACACATAAAACCAGTGCACTTACTGTATCATCAACATAAGTAAAGGTTCTTGTTTGAGAGCCATCTCCATGAATATCTATAGGCTCTTTCTTATATGCCTTCTCAATAAAGACTGACTGGGGGCCTCCCCACCATGTCAGGTTTTGATGAGGCCCATAAGATCCAAAAAAACGTGTAATTGTATAATTCAGACCATATTCTTCATGATTTGCAATAATGTAATGCTCGCCATACATTTTGGAAAGTGCATAAGCCCATCTCTTTACAGTTGTGGGACCCATCACCAAATCAGATTCTTCACTAAAAGGGATGTTTGGATTTTTTCCATACACATCAGATGTAGAAGCAAAAATAATTTTGGTCTTATCAAGAATACATTTTTGCACTACATTTCGTAGCATAAGATAATTCTCTTCCAGAGTTCTTAATGCTGTGGTATATCGGGGTATCTTCTGGGAGGCGAGGTGAATTAAAATATCAGCTTTTATATCTTTCAGAATTAGAGGGTTAGCAATATCCCCCATAAAAAACTGAAAGTTTGGATGGCTTCTAATAGGTTCAATGTTTCGCCCAAATCCGTAGCTAAGGTTATCGATACCAATTACGGTATGCCCCCTTCCTAATAATCGGGCAGACAGGTTCGATCCAATAAAACCTGCAGCACCAGTAATAATAATTTTCATGCCTTAAGATAGATATAGGTTTACTAATGGTTAATGGTAGCTGTAATTTACAACTTATCGATATAAATTCTTCTCATGTTTTTTATACCAGGCAACAAACTCTTTAATCCCCGTTTCAAAGTCATATTTTGGATTATATCCCAGTTCGGTTCTACCCTTTGTTATATCTGCAAATGTTTTCTCAACATCGCCCGGTTGTAATGGTTGTTTATCCAGAATAGCTTTCTTTCCCAAAGCATTTTCAATAAAGCCGATCAATTCATTAAGTTTTATAACTCTCGATTCCCCAAGGTTGTATACATTAAACCCTTTCAGTTTGTCCATGGCACAGAGAATACCAGAAATAATATCCTCTACATAGGTGTAATCCCGGGAAGTTGAACCATCCCCAAAAAAGGGAATAGATTTTCCATGATCTATAAGCCTGGTAAATTTATGAATTGCTAAATCAGGTCTTTGCCTTGGGCCAAAGACTGTAAAAAAGCGCAGACAAGTTATGTCAAATTTGTACAAGCTTGTGTATACATGGCATAACAATTCACCACTTTTTTTAATAGCTGCATAAGGCGAGATAGGGTTGTCAACAAAATCAGTTTCAGAAAAAGGTACCTTCTGATTGTTTCCATAAACTGACGATGATGAAGCAAATATCAACCGCTTCACATCAGCTTCCCGCATACACTCCAGTAAATTAACAGTGCCATCTATATTTACATGATAATATTCAGAAATTTGTTCAATTGATGGTCTTACACCTGCTTTAGCAGCAAGATGAATCACCATATCAACTGATTGATTACTAAAAATATCCTTTATAGACTGTTTATTTCTGAGATCAATTTCAAAGAAAGAAAACTTATCTGAAGCCTTTAAAACTTCCAGGTTGCTTTCTTTAAAATTCCTGGGATAAAAAGGATCGAAATTATCAATACCAATAACCTGGTGTCCAAGAGAAATTAATTTTTCGCCTAAATGCGAACCAATAAAACCTGCAACACCAGTGACTAAAATTTGCACATTCTTATTTTAACTATTTTAAAAATTAATTCAGAGTTAATTTACATCCACCTCTTCCACCACATCTGAAACATCAGAATTAACCATATCTGTGTTTCCATCCCTTTTCCTCCATTCGCAAATTCATCCCGAAGGGATATAGCTTTTTTACTATTAATATAATTATGTTTTGCTAATTGCTCTTCATTAATATAATGAAAAAGATATTCTTTTAAATCAGTTGTCAGCCATTCATTCATTGGGAATGTAAATCCGGCCTTTGGCCTGTCCATCAGTTCCCTGGGTATATACTTATGAACAATTTTCTTAAGTAAGTACTTTTTTTCTCCTTTATTATACTTAAGTTGTGAGGGTAATTGAGATACAAACTCAATTATGCGGTGATCCAATAATGGTTCCCTTCCTTCAAGTCCCACACTCATAGTCGCCCTGTCAACTTTAGTCAATACATCATCAACCATATAGGTTTTATAATCATACCCAATAATTTTGTTCATAAAATCATTTCCGTCATTCATTGTACCAACATCGTCAAGTAAACCAATAGCAGGATCATATACCCGAACCAATTCTACTAATTCCCTATAATTAAACTGTCTGCAATAGATATCCGATAATCCATTATTATTATAAGTACTTAATATCTCCGCTAACCGGGCAATTTTATGAACCTTTTTTAAACGGGGAAAGATATCAATAGCAGTATTCGATACCACTTTTCCTGCTTTTAATAAAAATTCCGGGGATTTACTAAATACACTATTCAGTTTATATAAATAATCATACCTGTTATATCCGGCAAAAACTTCATCACCTCCATCTGCTGATAAACTTACAGTAACCTGTTTTCTGGCAAACTGACTTACCAATGTAGTTGGAATTCCGGAACTATCACCAAATGGTTCATCGTAGATATCCGCAAGTTTTGGAAAAATATCCTGAGCTTCTTTTGTTGTGCAATAGTATTCATGATGATCAGTACCCAAATGTTCAGCAATTCTTTTGGCATGAGGTGCTTCATTCCATCTCTCCTCGCTAAATCCAATGGTAAATGTTTTAATTTTCTGTACGCTGTTCTTTTGTAATACAGCAGATACAACCGAACTATCGTACCCACCACTTAAAAAAACACCAACAGGCACGTCACTAACCATCCTGTATTGAAAAGCAGAAGTGAAAAGTTTTTCTACCTCCTGTAAAGCATCATTTTCTGTAATTTTTAATTTAGGCTTATTATAATAATCAAAAACATCCCAGTATTTAACCTTCTCTATTTTCTTATTCTGAATTTCAATTTTAATATAATGACCAGGCTGCACTTTATAAGTGTGATTAAAAATGGTATGGGGAGCCCGTATATAGCCATATGTAAAATACAAGGAGATAGCTTGCTCGTTAATACTTTTTTCAAATCCGGGATAAGTATATATGGATTTCAGTTCAGAAGCGAAAAGTAAAATACCATTGTTATAAAAATAATATAATGGCTTAACTCCCGGTCTGTCTCTAACCAGGTAGATTACCTGTTTTTTCAAATCATAAAGAGCAATTGCAAACATCCCTATGAATTTGCTTATTGCGGCAATACCATATTGCTGATATGCCTTAATAATAACTTCTGTATCTGAATCTGAATGAAATGAATAACCACACTCTATAAGATCTTTACGTATCTCTTTGAAGTTATAAACTTCTCCATTAAGTATAACAACAACACTTTTATCGTCACTGAACATGGGTTGACTACCATTTTCAGACACATCAAGAATAGAGAGCCTTCTGTGACCAAAACCAATAATTGCGTCTGAAGTTTCAAATACTTCAACATTACCGCTATCAGGTCCCCGATGGCGTAGTACAGCATTAGCAGTACTAATATCTTCTTTTGTCAGTTTTTTATTAAAGTCGCAAAAACCAGTTATTCCACACATATTTTAATTGTTTTTACTAGAAAAAGATTTAAGAAAATACAATAATAACGGCTTTAATAACGTATAAATAACTGTAATATTTTAATTTTCGTAAAATAACTGAAGCGGCAGGTGTATTTTAAAATAATTGGTACTGATTGTTCAGGGTAAACCGGGCTATTTTGAAATTAAATTTGTGTAGGTATAAGTAAACGCATCTACCATCTTGTTAATTGAAAAATTATTTTCAATACGCTTCTTGCCTTCTATACCCATTTTCCTGCGCAAAGATTCATTATTCAATAGTATTTCAATATGCTCCGCTAATTCTATTGAATCAGATACTGTAACAAGGAATCCTGTTTTTTTATCCTCCACAATCTCGTTAGTACCTCCTCCATCGGTAGCAATAACAGGTTTTCCGAGTGACATATATTCGAGAATAGAATTTGATATTCCCTCGGTAAAAGTAGATAGAACACAAATATCCATGGAATTAATCAATGACTCTATATCTGATCTTTTACCAAGAAGTCTGAAATTATTTATATACTCAATTTGAATAAGGCTTTTAGCAGCAACAGAATCCGTATCAGTTCCTATTGCCAGAAAAGTAATATCATGCCTTTTTTTAAGTATGATTTGTGCTGCTTCAAAATAGGTACGATAATCTTTAAAAATTGAAAAACTAGCTACCATTCCAATTATAAGACCGCTTTGAATACCCAATTGTTTTCGTATTTGATGGGGTTCCAGTATATTATTCGTACGTTTAAAATTAAAGCCATTATAAATGCAGACAGCTTTTTCTTTGGGGGCACCGTACGCCAGTAATCCTGCTTTTGAATTACCCACAATAATACTACTGAACGGAAAAGTAAGTTTGCCTCTCAGCCATGCTTTATTGCTGAAATTTTGCTTTTGTGGTGCATCTGCCACCATTCCGTTCACAAATTTAAGTCTCAGTAATTTAACAGCGGGTATCAAATAAACAGCTGTCATGCTATCCCAACAGTGAACAATATCAGGCTTATATATTTTACATAACTTATAAACTTTTGAAAAAACGGAAATATCTTTCCTCGTACGCCTGACTATATAATGAATCTTTATTCCAAGATCAAACAATTCTTTATAATGAACATCATGGTTCATAATAACTATCTCAAATTGCACTTCAGGATGCAATTTAAGACCTTTCATTAATTCAATTAACCTACGCTCCTTTCCACCTGCTGTGAATGTATCCGTTAAAAAAAGAATTTTCATACTATTACTTCGTAAGACGTCCTGTTAAAGAGCTATTATATTGAATATATGCATATATAATTTTGTAGCGAAAATATTTCTAACTTATAGTCAGCCCGTTGATAAAACGATCTGCTGCATTATTAAACTGATGAAAATCATTTATATAGTTTTGTAATAATTTTTTATCAATTTTTCCAGTTGAATTGTTTTCAATATAAAGTTTCATTTTCTCTAAATCTCCCTGACAACATATTCCTAATCCAAAATTGTTAATAACATTTCCCGGATTTACGGTCAACGAAATAACGGGTATTCCCAAAGCCCAGGCTTCTAAAAAAACATTTGGAAATCCTTCATATTTAGATGTATTGATCAATGCCTTAGCATTTGCAACCAAACTAAGTGCATCATAATGATTTAATCTTCCTTTTATGACAACATTATCCATTTTTTTAATCTTTTCAAAGATATCAATTGATAATTCATCTCCAGGTTGTCCAACAATCACAAAAGAAATTACTTTGTTAGTTATATTTATTAATTGAAATAACTTATCTGAACCTTTTAAACTGGTAAGAGAACCCAGGTAAATAAAATAATTTTTTGACGGTGTTTCTATTACCGGCAAATTATCCAGTTCAATAATATTAGGGAATAATAATTTCTTGCCTTTTATCGATGTTAAATTTAAATCCTGACCTGAATGCTGTAAAACTACATAATCAGCCCTTTTCAATACGTAATTGAATACAATATCGCCCGGTAAGAATAAAGTAAGATACCTGAAAAACCTTAAGTTGGCTTTGTATTCATACTTAAATTTTTGTTTATAACCCATTACATCAATATCTGATGCAATAGCAAGTATATATTTTTTCTTTATCTTCTTAGCTACAAAATATGTAACCAGATGAAAATAAGTTCGCATTCTACCATAATAATAATCGGCATTTTGCTCCTTGAATAACCTGTATAAAGATGGAATACGGTACCAAAACAATCTAAACCCTTTCATCCCCTTATTCCAGCTTGGTATATTAATAACATTTATACCTTCTTTTGTAATAAATCCCTCGCTGGAATAGGGGTCAATGATAACTACAGAATGACCTTTTAACGCCAGCGCTTTGGCCAGCAATGCTACCTGTAATTCTCCTCCTCCTTTTGTTTTACCTTTCAAAGAATTTGAGACATCACCAAAAAAACAAAATTTCATTTTTTAGTCTTCGCTAGTAAACTTAAATATGGTTTGAGTACCATTTTATACTTAATATACTGCTTTATAAATTTAGCTACTGCCTTATACTTATAAATCAATTTAATAATCATGCTTCTTGCACCTGGATCAATAAGCTGATAATACCTGTCAGCAATCTTTTTTTTATTACTCGCCTTCATTGTGATGAGGCCATTCTTACAAATATTCCTATAGTCAATAGGAATATACTTTTTAGTTGTCGCCAGATAATGCTTTTCCTCAATGAGGTTTGTATAAAGATCCACTTCTCTTCTGAAACTATATTTAGACTTCATAATTCTATCTTCACCCTCTGTATGCCAGATTCGTAAGGCTTTATGAATATAAAACCTTTTAGCCCTTTCATTAATTTTATACCAAAGCGTTGCTTCAATACCTCTTAAGTTTTCATTAAACCTATCGCCTTGTAAGAGACTTGACTTTGTAATACCCCAGAATTCGCCTTTAAAAACAGTCATCAATATATTTACATCTATATACTGATCAGTTGCTATACCATTGCCCGAGAAAGCCTTTTTACTTGTATCCCAGCAATTACAAGAAACAGCCGTTATTGTTTTATCAATAACCAGTGGTAATTTCATCATTGTAGCAATAGCATCAGGTGTGATCTCATCATCCGAATCAAGAATTGTAAACCATTCACCCTTAATTTGATTCAATCCCGAATTTTTGGCAGCGGTTACGCCTTTATTTGATTCATGTCTGAACAGCTTTATTTTTTGAACTTTATAATTATTCAAAATTTCAATTGTATTATCTGTAGACCCATCGTCAATGATAATTAATTCTATATTTTTGTATGATTGGTTTATAACACTATTAACAGCCCTTCCGATTGTAAGAGACCTGTTATAAGTCGCCATAATAATACTTACCAATGGTAGATCTACGATATCATCTATTATCTGAATATCCTCTATACTCATTATCCCGCTTTTATTACAATCAGAAATTATTGATTCCATTGCAACTGCAACAATTACTATACATAAGGGGTCAGAATTTTATATACTTTATATCCCAATTTTGGGTAACTGAAATGTTATCAACAAAAAGTCAAATGACTTAAGTATAATACTTTCCTGGCTATTGTTGATTTTTTAAACACAGGTAAATCGGTTTACATCTAAATTATATTCTTGAGAATAATACAGCACAATAGCAATCGTAAAATAAAATGTATGTAGCCTATCCCTTTGCGGCTAATATCTGGCGATTAATCCATTCAAATGTTTTCGCAATACCTTCAACAAGTGGTTGTGAAGGTGCCCAATTTAATTTTTCCTTAATTAACCTGTTATCGGAATTTCTACCTCTTACACCTGTTGGGCCGGAAATATTTTTAATATGAATTGTTTTACCCGCTACTCCGGCAACCATTTTCACCAAATCATTAATGGCTATCATTTCTTCAGATCCCACATTTACAGGACCGGTAAAATCACTTTTCATCAGTCTTCTAATTGCTTCTATACATTCATCAATATATAGAAATGATCGGGTTTGTTTTCCATCTCCCCATACCTCAATTTCTCCCCCATTTTCCGTTTCTGCAACTTTCCTGCACATAGCAGCCGGAGCTTTCTCCTTTCCACCATTCCAGGTTCCGAGAGGACCATAAATATTATGAAACCGTGCTATGCGAACACCCATCTTGTAATTTCGATAGTAAGAAAGGTATAAACGCTCACTGAACAATTTCTCCCAACCGTATTCACTATCAGGCGCAGCAGGATATGCAGATTCCTCAGAACATTTTGGGTTATCAGGATCAAGTTGATTATATTCCGGATACATACATGCGGAAGAAGAATAAAATAGCATTTTAACGCCATGTTTCCTGCTTGCTTCTGCCATATTTAAATTAATAGTTGCTGAATTATGCATCACCTCAGCGTCATGCTCGCCGGTAAAAATATAACCAGCACCACCCATATCAGCAGCTAATTGATACACTTCATCTATCTCTCTGTCAAATAAAGCTTCGCAAATCAGTGGGTCTCTTAAATCACCAACTATAAAATCATCAGCATGATTATTTCCATATTCATTCATTTTAAGATCAACTCCCCGAACCCAATACCCTTCCTCTTTTAGTCTTTTCACTAAATGGCCGCCAATAAATCCACCTGCTCCACATACAATAGTAGTTCTCTTACTGTTCATTGTTTTTATTTTTATATAATTAATAATATAATTTCCTATTCCGTAATAATCAGGTTAAAGTTCTGAATTGAGAAAATTATTTATAACTGAAGCTCTATTCCGGTAATCAAATATTTCTGATGCTATTTTTTCACCCTTGATACCCACGTTTTGAGCTTCTGATGGGTTATTTAGTACAAATTGCATTTTTTCAGCGAATAGGTTTACATCATAACTCTCAGCTAAAAACATATTCTCCATATCCTTAAAATAATATTTCACTTCTCCATAATTTGTTGAAATCACCGGGTTTCCAGAAGCCAGATATTCTCCTGTCTTATGAGGAAACCTGGCAATATCCTGAAATGTTGGTCTCAGTGGAATTAAAAGTGCTATCGCATTTTTATAATAAGTAAATAGCTGCTTTTGGGGTAATTTAGAAAATAGTTTTATTTTATTACCCTCAGGATGGTGCTTAATAAGATTTTTAAGTTCCAAAATATCATTATCCCAACCATTAATTACCAAGTATAAAAAAACAGAAGTATTAGCCTTTAAAAGCCCAAATGAATCTATAATAAAATGTATAATTTCCTTATAGCCGGCATCTCCACAAAAAAGGAAATATTTTTCATTATTTAAAATTTCTATTCCCTTATATTTTTCAAAATCAGTTAACCCTGGTATTTTTAAATATTTTTTTTTGGGCGAAACTTCTTTCATATGATCAATCAGAAATTCACTAATAGGAAAAATTGCATGACATAAGGATGGAGCATATTTATCAAATAACTTATCATTAAGTTGTTGGCCCCACTGAGTTCGCCTTTTTTTCATTGCCGAATAATACTCCACATAATTTAAAATTGTTTTAAAGCCAAATAATTTTGCTAAAATAGTGTAATATAAAACCGAATTGAAGCTTCTTGTCGATAAAATCGCATAATCTAACCTATTATCTTTCCTTCTCTTTCTTAAAAATAGAATCTGATTAATTGCCCCTTTTAACTTATAAATTCTACGTTTAATAAATTTTTTATTCCTGAAGCAACTTCCAGATACATATACATATTCAATTCCTTCATAATTACCATGCACTTTCACTTCAGGTCGTTCCGCCTGTATATGATATCCGTTTTTACAAATTACTGTAACGTCATTACCTGCAAGAATCAAGCTTTTAGAAATCAAAATTATCTTTTGAACTTCAGCCAATCCATAAGGAAATGAATTGTATCCCAAAAAAAATATTGATTTTTTACCTGCCATCTTTCTTCTACATTTGTTGCCGCCTAAAAATGAATTAAAAGTTAATTATAAAAATATTTTATTCAATAAAATTTCCCTTGTATTACTTTTCTTTTAAAACTTTACAAGGATTTCCACCAGCAACTACATTAGCCGGAATACTTTTCAGAACAAGGCTATTTGCCCCGATTATCGAATTTTCACCTATTTCAACTCCTTTTAATATTACTGCATTCAATCCTATCCAGACATTATCGTGAATAATAACAGGCTCAGGATGGGTATTACTAATATCAGAATGCCAATCAAAATCAGTAATAACGGAATTCGCTCCGCAAAGAACATTATTACCTATTCTTATTTCACAGGCTGCCCCAATGGTTACACCACTAAAACCACAATTATCTCCAATTACTATTATTGCCTTTTTCTCATGAGTTGAAAGTATACACTTACGATTTACACCAATAAGGTTTGAAGTATGATCTGATCTGAATGAGCAATTTCTTCCTATTTGAATAGTAGAAAAAGGAAATCGCCTGAGATGAGGGATCCCAAAAAACTTGGCTCCATTATTAATCTTAACACCGCGTAAGTAAAAGATAATTCTTGCAAAAAATCCGGAATACTGTTTATAACAAAACATCCTGAATATATCAAGCTTCATTATCCACCAGCTAAAATTATCTTCTACTAAGCGGTTAAGTTTTGAGATTTTAAACATAAATATATTTTTCCGAAAATTAGTACTCATACTATACCTGATAACTTAAATGCCAAAAACCACTAATAACGCCAGGCGATAGCTAATAAAAAATGTTACTATATTTTTTTTAAAAGTCTAAAGAATGAAAGCAATTATGTTAAAAAGAATCCGATTAAACTACTGGCTTAACAAGGTACAAAGTGTTCGAAAATAAACATAATAATTACCCTAAAATTAATACTGAACTTCTTTTTCCGATAATTCCGTCAGGTATTTTCCGGAATCATAATACCGCAAATAAATAATCACTAAAAGAATACCCATTTCCGCCATTTCAAAATATACAAGGGTAAGATTTGCCAAGCAGAATGAAATTAATCCATAAAAGCCTGCCCAAAAATTAAAACGCCTTCCGATAAACCATCCCTTCTTTATTAAATAATAAAGTGAAAGCATAAATAACAAGGTTCCTGCAATACCATAATAATATAAATAGGAAAGATATCCAACATGTATATAGACAGCCTCCCCACCCAATAAATCAATTACATCCTGTTTGGTTTTCGGGCCAACACCAAAAACTGGATGTTCAGGAAATTTTTTTAAAAAAACTTCGTAGGATGTAACTCTTGATTTTGCAGAACCCATTTCATTTTCCTTTTCTAATATCCTGTTTGCAATTATTTCCTTAATATTAACTCCCAATTCAGCTGCAATAAAACCAGAAAAAAATATGGCACCAATAAATAAAAGTACCAGTGTAATTTTATTTATCAATGATTTTGTATTTGAAAATACGAGTTGGGAAAAAACAACAATCACTGATATCATTATATACCTGGACTTACTTAAAAAAGAAACTACCATTCCACTAAAAATAGTAAACGCAATCACTTTCTTGTTACTATCATACCAATTAATTAAGATACTACACAATATGGGAAAGCTAATACCAACAGTGCTTAAGTTTATCCACGTATAAATTGAATAGTGTCTTCCATCATCTAAAAATGATAAATCATTATCCTCTCCAATCAGTAAAAAGGGGTTAAAAAAGATTAAAGGATCCTTCAGCTGTATTACACTTACAATCAATGAAATTGCCACTGTAATAAATATAAATTTACTCATTCTATTAATGGTCCTTCCGTCAAAGTCAGTATTTTCAATTACAATTAAAAAAGTGCATGCAAGGATTTTAGTGTCATCAAGTAAGAAAAAGGCGATGTTCATACTTGCCGGTACTAGATTATTACTAATAACAGAGTAAATATGATAGCAGGTAAAAAGAATAAGAAATATAAGATATTTTGGTAAGCTTTTCCTGGCGGTAAAGAGATAATAAAGTGACAAGGGTAACATAATAAGATTAGACAATACAGAAATACCTTTGTCACTAACAAAATAAGAAATCCAGGCCCAAAAAGGGTAAAATGGCAATAATGCCAATAATAAGTTTTTTGAAAGTTTATTCATTTAAATAAATAATAACCAATTAAATATTCACTAACCCAGGATTAATTTCCTTTTAACAAAAAAAACTAAGAAATTTTTGAGATATTATCTTGATCACTATTTTCAAGAACTTCCGAATAAATTTTTATAAGGTTATTTACAATAGCATCCGGATCATGTCTTTTCATGGCCCTTTCACGGGCATTAGATCCAAGTTCCGCAGCATACTCCGGATACTTAACTAATTCCAGGATTGCTCCTGACATAGAATGAGAATCACCATCCTGGATCAACAGACCCTCCTTTCTATCATTTAATAGAGAACCTGTTCCACCTGTATATGTTGCTATAACCGGCATGCCTGAATGCATAGCCTCACATACACTATTAGGGCTGTTATCAATATGAGAAGGATGAATAAAAATATCAGATTCCAGCTCCAGCTTTATTAATTCCTTAGAAGATGTTTTTCCATTCAGTATAATATTAAAATTTTTTATACTTTTTCCTACTTTTGATTCAAATATTTTTACAACTATTTCCTCTTCTGAAATTCCGGCAATTATCCATTTAAATTCAAATATTTTGAGATTTGTAAGAATTATTGCACATTCGAATACCGTTTCCAACCCTTTATAAATGTTCCCCTGAATTGTAGAAATAAATGTTTTAGTATTGCCCGATTTTTTATTCCATAAAGTTGAATAAAATTCAGTCCTCAATATTTCATTACTACAATAATATCTGGATTGGGGGGATAGAACACTTGTTATTCGCTTATCCCAATCTGTTCGCCCAAGAAAATAATTATTTTGACTAAAAATTACTTTTTCCCTTTCAGACGCTTTCTTAAATTTTCTATAATCATGAAACAAACTCATGCCCTTCAAAAGATTTTTAACTCCAGAATGCTTTATCAACGTCCATTTAGTAATGCCCGAGGAAAACCATTTTTTTTCATAAATCGATAGTATGCCCTGCAAATGTATAATCACAGGTATTGGTGTCCGTTTACTGATTAAACCAAAACAATCTTCAGTGCCAAAAATATTTATTACATCCGGTTTGTAGTCCTCTATAATCTCAAGACAATGCCCAATTAACTCATTATCATTAAGATTATTTAGATGGCGGTCAAGTAGTTGTCTGACTTTCGACTTTCTTTTTTGAGGAATAGCATAGTAAACACCATTACCCTCGGCAAATTTATGCAACTTCTCCTCCCCATGCCTGAACGCCACAGCTAATTCGATATTATTTACATTATGTAATCTTCTTTCAAGTGATTCTATCCAACCACCTCCTATAGCTGGCAAATTTAACAAGCTGGATGCTAATGAAGCAGTATTTGTAAACCATAAAACTCTCATACTTCTATGCTAATGTGGTTAGTTTCTATAAATAGTCCAAACAAATAGAATATTAATTATAATTTAACTGGTGAATTCTGAATTTTAAAAACCATGAATAATAAAAGATTACACTTTTTACTAAATATTTATAAGAAAAGGGAAAATGTGAATACAGTCTATTATAATCGAAAAAATCATTTTTTTAATACGACTATTTATAATTAAAATAAGCTGAAGTACAACCCGAAAAATTAACCCTATAAATCAATAAATAATATTTGCAGGTAATAAAAAAATATGTCCAAGTTTCTATATAATTTTAGATATGACCATAAACTCCTGGAAAATTGATATAATTAAATTTCAGTTGTAACCAAAATTTTTAGAATTATTTATTCCATATGCCTTTTGCAGTATTATTGATAACTTTTTTATATTGAATAGGAGCTAATATTGGACCAAAAGATAAACAAACCGTAGTAGCCAAAATAACGCCTGCAGACCCCAGATTAAATGTTTTGGCAAACAGAATTGACAATGGTATATTTAAAATACCTGCTGCAATTCCCACATATAACTGTAGTCTAACTTTACCAACTCCATTTAAAAAAATGACAAAAATACTACCCCAATTAATAGCAATAACATAAATACACATTAATAGCGATAATATAAATGGTATAATAAGTCTATCGCCAATCCATGCCTTGTAAAAAAAGGGTGCTATAACCAACATTATAATGCTTACTACCACCATCACCAACCAGCCAATTTTTAACTTCCTGTTAATATTTTTTATCCATGCAATATCTCCCCTGGTATATGCTTCTGTATATGCACTCCAAAGAGGTGTTGTAAGAATGCTAAAGCCCATAGTAATCATTCCAAAATATTTAAAAGCAATATTGTACGGGCCAACTTCTTCAGGTCCGAATAGTTGTGATATTATAATATTATCAGTTGAAAACATTATAATCCACACAATTTGTATTATAAAAAACTGGACACCAAGATTAAATAATTTTTTTGCAAACCTGAATCGGACAAACTTAAAACTCGGAGCAAATTGCAGGTATTTATTTCTATATAAGATAATACTTGCAATAAAATAAACCAGAACAGAAGTACCACTAAAAGCAAGACCAAAATTAAACAAGGCCCCCCCTGTTGTTTTGGTAAGAATAAATACAATTACAAGAGATACTATGCTTCCTATAAGTCGTAATAAATCATTTACGGCTGTTTCTTGATCTGCCGCTAATACTACACCAATAAGATCCAGAATGAACTGCATGCAAAAAAAACCAACAACAAGTAATACAAGCATTGCCAATTCTTTGGCCATTTCTGGAGGTGCATTAAATATAAGTGCCCAGTTAATAAAGGGGTTAATTAAAAAAAATAAAATAAAAACACTACCGATTATTATACCAAGTAGTGCATAAGTAGTACTGACATATATTCTTGCCAACTTCAATTTACCTCTTGCTTTGGCTTCTGCAAACTTATTTCTAAGTCCGTGCCCAAGACCAATATCAAAAAAACTTAGCCAGGTAATAAATGAACTAACGGTAAGCCAAATACCATATTTAGTATTATTTAAATAATCTAATTTTAGTGTTAACATCAATAAACTTATAAATATGCTTATACCATTAATTATTAAGTAAATAAGTATATTTTTCTTTGCTTTAACACTACGAGAATGTCCTTTATTAATAACATTTTTAAAAGATGCAAATAATTGTACTAACAAATTGCCCATTTGTAAATGAATATATTATTGAAAACTTGAAATTGAGACATCTTGCAATAAATTGTCAGAGTCTTAAAAAAAATACTATCCTTTCTGTTAAATACTTCAATGAGGAACAATAAAATAATTTTCTCTTAAAATATAGTCACAACAAATGTATATAAGTTGAAATTGCCTTTGTAAAAATATTAACAAAAGACATAATGTAGACTTATGAAAAAAATAAACACATGTGAATTAATCGAAAAATATCAACTTCCATTGTAAATGTGCTTAGTACTTCAAAATTAATTAGAATTAATATGTATAATAGTTTCGCAGAGATAATTAATTATTCAACTTCCGAATGTTTGAAAAATCGCTCTCAATTACCTTGACATTTCCAATCTCAACTTCGGCTATCATTAAATAACCAAGCGACGGAAGTAGAGCCACCATTGTTCTTGTTTTCAAGCCACTGGCTTCCTGCCCTTGAAGCTTTGCAAATGTTTTTTCAAAGAAATTTACTTTATCATTTAAACAAATTGGTCTCTTCTCTAATTTGATATCAGTATATTCATAAAGCATATTTTTTATCATCATAATTTCACTGCTATTTATTACTACAGGCTTCCCTAACCAGTATAGCATATTTATAACCCCACTTACCTTTTTTAATTTTTCATGCTCAGCTTCATCAACTCTTACAAATACACAGGAGGTAAACAAAGGTTCAAGTGTAGCTTTTTTTCGATCGCTCCATTGACGATTCACCCTGTTAAGCGGACAATAGTTTTCAATCTTGCTACGGGTTAAAATTCCTGCGAGCTTTTTCTCCCAGCGTGGGCGGGTGTAAACAGCATACCAGTTTTTACTTTCGCTCATTTTTCTAAGTTTTCATTTATGAATTATACTTCATAGCACTGGATTATTTTCAACTGTTCTTTATAAGATATTACGGCTTCGCCCTTCTCAGTTACATACGTACTGATTATGAGATTATTTACGGTTAAGAGGGGTACTTAAAAATTTTATTCAAAACTAATACATGCCTGTTGTTATACAGTTGTATATGAAATGATCTATACGTTATACTTTTACTTTCCAAGCCTTTTTCTTCTTTGTTTCTTTCTCCTTATGGATATAACCATAGCCATAACCATAGCCATAACCATTGTTACCAAAGCCCCTTGATTTTACGCCATTAAACACAATTGCCATATTTTTCAACTCGTTAATCTTGTTATTTGCATCCATCCTCTCTACAGAAACTTTTGATGTATGTCCATGCCTGATTACATAAAGAGAAGCATCACAATGAGTTGAAAGCACATATCCATCGGATAAAAGACCAACAGGTGCTGTGTCAATTATTATATAATCAAAAAGCGGGGTTAAGAATTCCATTAACTCCTGAACCCTGTCACTCATTATTAACTCAGAAGGGTTTTCCGGCAAGGGTCCTGCAGGCATTACAAATAAGTTGTCATTAATCGTTGTTCTGCGGATTATTTCCTCCGGTTCAGCATGCCCTCTGAGATAATCTGTCAACCCCTTATTTATTGTAGTTACATTTAATTTTTCACTAAGCGTGGGGTTACTCAGGTCAAATTCAAGTAATACAACCTTTTTATCAACCATTGCCAGGCTCATACCCAGGTTAGCAACTACAAAGCTTTTGCCATCTCCGGATGCATTTGAAGTGATCATCAACTTCTTTTTTTGCCCTACTATACCGATATATGGAAGAGATGTTCTTAGCTTACGAAATTGCTCAGCAATGAATGTTCTCTTACCCAAACCAATTACTAAATGGCTTTTGGACTTATCATGAGCAATTTCTCCGATAATAGGAACGGACGTATATTTTTCAATTTCGTGGCGAAATAAAATGGTACGCTTGAACATTTCTATAGCAGTAACCAGAGCAATGACTACAACAAATGCCAGAGCAAAAGCCATTATATAAAACTTTTTCGGGTCCGGACTTACCGGAGTAGCAGAAGCCTGAGCTTTATCTATAACCCTGCTATCTGCTACCGTAGAAGCTTGACCTAATGCTGTTTCTTCCCGCTTTTGTAACAAATAATTATAAATACCGCTTTTAATATTTTGTTCCCGGCTGATCTCCAATAAATCTTTCTCCATTTGAGGCAATGCATTCAACATGGAAGAGTATTTATTATTAGTAGAAAAAAGATTAGTTCTGCTTGCCTCAAGATTTTTCTTCTGATTATTTATATTCTCTAAAATACTGGGTTTAATCTTATTTATTTGATCGTTAACTGATAGTAACAACGGATTGTTTTCAGAAGTAGTCGTTTTTAATTTATCATATTTAAGCTCTTCATCATATAGCTTATCCAATAATTGAGTCAGAAGTGGATCGTTTACCCCAACAGTAGAAGGAACTATTCCTCCTGTATTATCCTTCGATCTTACATAATTCTCTACCTGGTTAAGAACTGCAATTTGAACATTAACATCTGATAATTTTTGATCATTTTGATTTACACTTTGCAAAAACATTTGACCCTGTGAGCTTATTTCTACAGCACCCCTGTTCGATTTATATTGTTGCAATTTGCTCTCAATAGCAGTTAAATCTTTACCAACAATAGCTAAACGCTCATCTACAAATTCCAACGTACTGGCAGCCAATTTATTTTTATCTTTAACTGCAGCATTATTATATGCTGCAATCAGTCCATTTAAAATATCTTCTGCACGTTGTGGTAATTCATCCAGAAGTTTCAGATTTATTACAGAAGATAGTTTACTTGCCGAAGAAACACTTAAACCACCTAAAAAGCCAAGTGAAATATATTTTGGTTGGGATATTGAGAACACCATCGATTCTTTTGATGAACTTGCGCCAGGTCTTGAAATAAATTTTAATACCCCATATTTTGTATTAACCCACTGATTCACAGGAAATGCCTGGTTATTAATAGTTACCTGCCCTTTGCGTTTGTCATAATTAAATAAAATGTCATCTGCTCCAATCAGCGAATCAGGACTCATTGCGTGGATAACCACAGGTGAAATAGAATACCCGGGAATATATTTTTCTTCATCTTTTTCGTAGACCCGAGCATATAAATGAAGATTTTTTACTACTTCATCCATCAATTCTCTGGACTTGAGTACCTCTATTTCGTTTTCGATAATTTTTTTTGCCGATAACTGATTCATTTCCTGAATCAGTTTGTTATCATCCAAACCTTTTTTCTCATCCTTTATTAAAATAGTAGCAGTTGCCTGATACAAAGGAGTAGTATGGCTGAGCTTGTATTTAGCTCCGATTACGGAAAGAATTAAAAAAATCAAAAAGAGTGGCCAATAAGGAAAATACTTAAACCATAATTGGCTTATTACATTTTTCTCTTTCCCGTCTTCTATCTTAATTTTTTGGTTCAACTGCTGCATATATTTCTATTTTACTACTCTGTCAACTGCTATTAGAATTAACGACAATCCGCTTACTACTATCGGAATCCATTGCTGACTCCTTCCGGCCGTAGCAACTCTTGCTTTATTAGGTTCTACATATACAATATCATTGCACTTTAAATAATAATAAGGGGAGGAAAGCAGTTCATTTGTGTTTAGGTTAAGCCGCTTTATAGTTTTATTGCCATCTTCTTCCCTAATAACCAAAATATTATCTCTTTTCGCATAAATTGTTAGATCTCCTGCTAATCCTATTGCCTCCAACAATGATATTTTTTCATTTGGGACGTTAACCACAGCAGGGTTTTTCACTTCCCCAAGAACTGTAACACGAAAATTTAAGAATCTTATACTGACGATTGGATCTTTTAGAAGTTGCTTTTCCAGTAGTTTTTTTACTAAACTTTCTTTTAACTGCTCTTTTGTTAATCCTGCAGCCTTTATGGATCCGAGAATAGGAAACTGAATTGCACCATCAGCACTTACCAGATACCCAGATGCAGAATTTCCACCTGCGCCAACAACCCCAGATGAGTTGGGTGTATTAAATAGTGCTGAAGCGTCAGGATTTAAGCTACTTACAGAAATACTTAACAAATCGTTCTTCTGAATAACCGACTCAGGTATTGGAGTATTAGAGGAGAGTGTTGCGTCGTTAATATCATTAAAATACGTAGCACTTCTGGTATTAATACAAGCTGCATTGGACAGCAATGTTATTACAAGTAGGGATATAGCTATCCTATTGAAGTTTATTAGTTTCATATTGTACTTATTAGATAGTAATTAAAGCTAAACTCAATCATTATTTATGATTTGAAAAATAAGCTCCAATCAGTTAACCATGTAGCTTTGCTAAGGATATAGGGAGGGTTTGTTAAGGATATAAGGAGGAAGTGTGAAAGTAGTAAAAAAACCGAGGAACAAGAAATTTACTAAGTTTTTTTTGACCGTAAATCTACTATAAAAGAAAGATTTGTCTTAAAATACAAACTAGAAATTAAAATACTAAAAGCTGAATCCAAAACCCGCATTACCGTAAAAAAATAACCGGGGATTCATCTTCCAGAAATTGTCTGATGGTGGGTCCAGAAAGATAAGTGGAGAAACAGCTGCCTTAAAAAAAACTCCTCCATTCTGGCGCTGAAAACGATAACCGGCTGCGGGTATCACATATAAATACTTGTCTGACAGATTATCGCCTGATAAAAGGGTACGGTAGTGGTCAATGTATAGTATTATCGTCAGCCCAAGCTCTGCATGATGGCTTTTCTTTCCCGTAATCATATTTATACCAACAGGAAAGGAAATACCGTTCTTTTCAATTGAAAAGCCAATCCTGTAGCTATAAGACAGTTTATCACCCCGGCGAAAGATATGGTCAAAATTTACAGAATAGATTGATCCTTTGGAGGCTAATTCGAGATAAAATGTGTTTTTGGAAATTTCATTATTCACCGTATGTTGGCTAAATACAGGACTGAGATAAAAGAGGGATAAAACCGTTAATAAATAAAATATTTTCCAACATGCTGATGTTTTACCCGTCATCTGCTAAAAGTAGAAAATAACCAGACAAAAAAAAACCTCACATTTATATTTGTGAAGCTTTTTTAGTGGAGATTACCGGAGTCGAACCGGTGACCTTTTGCATGCCATGCAAACGCTCTAGCCAGCTGAGCTAAACCCCCTATTGAGGAGTGCAAATATATTCGCAGACAAGTTGTATACCAAAACAATGTCTCAGATCAGTGTTTTTTCTTTGCTATTCCTTTTTCTACAGTTGGAGATATGTTTCCTAAGGCTGCCATTGCTACAGTTACCGGCATTGGTGGCATGGCTGGTGGTATCGGTTCCTTTATCATCAATAAGAGCTCCGGAAAACTGTTTTACCACGCAACTGCTACCAATATGAAGTTTATGGGCTTTGAAGGTACTAAAGCCGGATACTTCATTATATTTTCTATCTGTGCCTTTGCCTATATTATTGGCTGGGTAATTATGAAATCACTCGTGCCAAAATATAAACCCATTACTGATTTATAAAAAGTATTTACTAACCCATCTATTATAAAGCTCCTCACTTGTGGGGAGTTTTTTATTATAAATAAATATTTCTTAAAATCAGTAAAAAAATAGTGGTCAAATACATTGTGTTTAATCGGTAGAGTTGCCAGTCTTCGCTTCACCAACTTTTCGGATTAAACGTCGTTCATTTAGAAGTTAAATATTTCAATATTTTGTTATTATCTTGTCAGGAAATGTTTCCAATTGGTCTTTTTAATCAATTGATTTACAACACAAAAATCCCTAAAAAATGCATTTACAAATCAGTGCAGGTTAAGGGCTATATTACCGAAATCATATATTACCATACTATAAAAAGATACATTGAATGCTTTTTAACTCCCTGAATTTTACGATTTTTTTACCTATCGTTTTTATACTCTATTGGTTTGTTACTAAAAAAAATCTCAGACTTCAAAATATATTACTTCTCGTCGCCAGCTATTTCTTTTATGCCTCTTGGGACTGGCGGTTTTTATTTCTTCTTATTTTTTCTACGCTACTGGATTATTTCACTGGTCTCAAAATGTCTGAAGCGAAAAATAAAGCCAGGAAAAAATTTTGGTTCTGGCTCAGTGTATTGGTAAACCTTGGCTTTCTTGGTGTTTTTAAATACTATAATTTTTTCATCACCTCTTTTGCAGAGGCAATTGAGAATATTGGTTTACATGTAAACCCCTGGACAATAAAAGTGATCCTGCCTGTTGGAATTTCATTTTATACTTTCCATGGATTATCATACGTAATAGATATCTATAACGATAAGATCAAAGCAGAAAAGAATTTTATTGACTATTCTGTTTTTGTCAGCTTCTTTCCATTATTAGTGGCCGGCCCGATTGAACGGGCCACTCACCTGTTACCGCAAATACAAAAAGAACGGGTTTTTGATTATTCGAAAGCTATTGATGGATTAAGGCAAATTTTATGGGGCTTATTTAAAAAAATTGTTATTGCCGATCAATGCTCAAAGTATGCTAACTGGGCCTTTGATAACTCAGATAGTACTTCAGGAAGTAACCTTGTACTGGGTGCCTTATTTTTTACATTTCAGATCTATTGTGATTTTTCAGGTTACTCAGACATAGCTTTGGGAACAGCACGGCTTTTTGGTATTGAGTTATTAAGAAATTTTGCCTTTCCTTATTTCTCCCGGGACATTGCTGAATTCTGGAGGCGCTGGCATATCTCCCTTTCAACCTGGTTCAGAGATTATTTATATATTCCATTGGGCGGTAGCAAAGGAGGAATGTGGATGAAGGTTAGAAATACATTTATTATTTTTTTAGTTAGCGGTTTCTGGCATGGTGCCAACTGGACTTTTATCATTTGGGGATTATTAAATGCGTTGTATATAATGCCCTCAATTATATTTAAAACAAACAGAACTAACCTTGATATTGTAGCCCAGGGAAAATATTTCCCGACCTTAAAAGAATTACTTTCTATTATTTTAACGTTCAGCTTAACTGTTTTTGCCTGGATATTCTTTAGAGCAGAAAGTGTGGGTGATGCACTTAACTATATTTCAGGAATAGTAACAACATCACTATTTACTTTTCCTACGATAGGACCCCCGCTTTTATTTATTTTACTATTTATCTTTTTAGTTATTGAGTGGATGGAACGGGAACAGCAATTTGCTATTGCCCGTTTAGGATTAAAGTGGCCAAAACTTTTTCGATGGGGTGCATACTTGTGCATTTTATTAGCCATATTCTATTTTGCCGGTTCAAAACAGGAATTTATTTATTTTCAATTTTAGCAATGAAAAAATTTATTTCCCAGATAGCTTTATTTGCTTTGATGACCACCATATTTATCGGGGGTATTAATTTAGTGACAGCTATATTAATTAAAAAGAAAGCATCATTCAAACTGGCTGACAATATTGATAAAGTAGTAATAGGCCACTCACATTCGGAGTCGGCTTATAACGATTCATTGATCACCGGTATGTTAAATATTGCCCAATCGGGTGAGTCTTATTTTTACTCTTATTATAAAATAAAAGAGCTGATAAAGCAAAATGCAAATCTTAAATATATTTTTCTTGAGTTTTCCAATAATCAACTGGAAGAAGAAAGAGATACATGGATTTGGGGAGAAGAAACAATAGCATTCAGGTATCCTATTTACTCGCCTTTTATTGACAATGAAGGCTATCAGTTATTGCTACAAAAAGACTTTGGTGGTGTACTTAATTTACAGGTAAAATCCCTAATGAAAAATGCTAAAGCAGTTGTCGCAAAAAATTACGACTACCTTAAAAAAACAGGCGGGTATGTTTACCTTATCAGGGATAAAACTGATTCTTTGCTTGCAGCATCAAGTAATACAAAAAAAACAGCTCCGGCAAATACTAAACTGGCAGATTATAACCTTAATTATTTAGATAAAATAATTGCCTTGTGTAAAAGGCAAAATGTTGCACTTATCTTAATAAGGAGTCCTATGCATCAAAAAGTTTTTAATTTAATTGATGAGCAAAAATTTAAAGAGGTACGTACGTCAAGGTTTAATTCAGTTGAATTTCTGGATTTTAAAAACTTCTCTTTGGCCGACCATGAGTTTGGAGATTTTTCGCATCTCAATTACCGGGGTGCAAAGAAATATTCTTCTTTTCTTAATGGCTTATTGGAAAAAGGCTTGCTGTTAAACCCGAATAAACAACAGCTTATTGACAGTGCGATGAATAAGTGGCAAAATACAGTTCAGAGTTCTGTCGGTAATTGAGCAGTTGCTAAACCACTAAATACAATCTACTACGCTGTTGCTGGCTGGTACAAACTAATATTGGAAATCAATTATCTTTAGTAGCAGGCTTATAGCAATTTGCGAGTTGGCTGCAAGTATATTTGAGCAGTTTTTCAATTCAAAGCCAATACAGCAAAATGATTAAAGTATTTGGCAACATACAGATCGCAAGACAAAAACTTTTGGAGGCAATCAATGACTATCCAAAAGAGAATCTAATATCTTCAACTGAACTACTAGCTGAACTTAATAAAAGTATTGCTTCTCCAATAACTCTGCGAAAATTGCAGAGCTATTTAAATAAAATTTATTTATCGACCAATGCTTGGGAAGCAGAATCGATAGCTTCCTTATTAGAAGTTTTTTATGGATTTGAAAACAAAAGTCTGGAACAAATCATCGAATTAATTAATCAAAACAACTCTTAATAAAACTTCAGCATTTCTAAATTTCATTTACTACTCTTGAAAACAAAAAACTCCCTTGCCAAAGCAAAGGAGTTCCAATTATTCATTACTAATTTTTAATTCTTAATTATTTTAGTCTCCCCAGATATTATCCTTACCCTCCAGCCATAATTTCACTAAATCTGTAGTCACCGATTTGGGTCTTTCTAATGGAAAGCCTAAAGCCCTGTCCCAGCATAAACTTGCCAGTACACCCAATGCACGGCTTACTGCAAATAATACGGTATAAAATTCATATTCCTTCATACCATAGTGTACCAGCAATGCGCCACTGTGTGCATCTACATTCGGCCACGGGTTTTTAATTTTTGCCATCGATTGCAAAATAGGCGGTACCACTTCATATATATTCCATATCGTATTTACTAATGGATCATCCGGCATATGCTTTTTCCCAAATTCCATCTGTGCGGTAAATCGTGGATCGGTTTTGCGCAGCACCGCATGGCCATAACCCGGTACCACTTTTCCATCACTCAGTGTTTTCTTTACATACTCTGCAATTTGATCTTTGGTAGGTGATTCTGTCTGTAGTTCGTCCTGCATTTCAAATACCCATTTAATTACTTCCTGGTTAGCCAATCCATGTAAAGGACCTGCAAGGCCATTCATACCTGCTGCATAACATAAATAAGGATCACTTAAGGCAGAACCTACAAGGTGAGTGGTATGTGCTGAAACGTTTCCTCCTTCATGATCTGCATGAATGGTCATGTATAAACGCATAAGCTCCTTAAAACTCTCATCTTCAAAACCAAGCATGTGTGCAAAATTGCCGGCCCAATCCAATAAACCATTAGGTTGAATATGATCACTGTTTCTGTATTTACGCCGATAGATGTAAGCTGCAATCCTTGGTAAACGAGAAAGCAACACGGTACAATCATCAAAAACAGGTATCCAATAATCTTTTTTATTTATTCCTTCGGCATATTTTTTTTGGAAATAGCTTTCTGTTTGTAAAGCCATTACCCCTACTACAAACATTGTCATGGGATGAGCACTGATAGGTAATGCATCTATAGCATCAAAAACATGGGTTGGCACATGGCTTCTTCGTTGTAATATATTCGTAATATGATTTGCTTCTTCCTCAGAGGGTAACTCACCAAGTAACATCAGGTAAAATAAGCCCTCCGGTAATGGTTCACTACCACCCGGTGCCTTTGGAAGTTTCTGTTGAAGTTCCGGTATTGAATACCCCCTGAATCGAATGCCCTCCTGGGCATCAAGCAAAGATGTTTCGGTAATTAACCCTGTAATACCCCGCATGCCCTGATAAACCTGGGATAGCTGAACCTCACCAATTACTTTGTTGCCATGCACTTTCAGCATCTCTTTAATTTCTGCTGAAAGGATGTCTGATTTTTCTTTGAACCTGTCCTTAATTATTCCCATAATGCCTTTTTTAATCCCGTACTTGCGGGATTGCCAATAAAATTAATTCAATAAGTAAAGTTATGTAAAGGCCTTTGCCGCAACAAAAATCCGGGATGAAACTTCTGTAATTCGGTATTATTTATTCGATACAGTAACCAACTTTATTTCGGAGTGCGGCGATAAAGGAGGTAAGCAACTGCTGCAAAAACAACATTTGGAAGCCAGGCCGCCAGCAATGGTGGAAAACTTCCTTTTGTTGCAAAAACAGTGGAAAACCGATCAGAAATAATAAACATAGCAGCTATAACAATACCCAGAGCCAGGTGCATACCACTGCCGCCGCGGGTTTTACGGCTTGCAATCACTACACCAATCATTGTAAGCAGCAATACAGCTGCGGGAGTGGCCGTTCGCCTGTACAATTCCACTTTTAATGCATTCAAACCTTCAGTGCCTCTTAATTCTTCCCGTTTAATAAACACTGCAAGTTCAGGGGTGGTTAGTTTATCTTTAAGGTATTCGTCTTTTCGTAATTCTTCATGCTTTAGTTGCAAATTAATAATAAGTGTATCGTGCAGTTTCAGCACTTCCCCCAAAGTATTTAATGTTCGTTCGGCAGCATTCAGCAGTTGCCATTTTTTCCTGGTCGTATCCCACCGGATCGTTTGTGCCCTGAGGTTATATACAAGTTTGTTATCCTTTGTTCTGTTTAAAAAAAATCCCTGTGCTGATTTGGTGCTGGTATCATAATCCCGGATACCGATATAAGTGTTTGGATCAATACGCAGATAAAAACACCTTGCGCAACTACCAAAATTCCGGTTCTTAGTCGGGTCATTTTTATCAAGATAATTATTTTGAAAAGTACTGCGGATGGAGTTGGCTTTTGGTATCCAGTAGCGGCTGCCCACCCATAATAGTGAAGCCAATAATAACCCCCCTACTAAATAAGGCCTCAAAAAACGATTGTAGCTATTGCCACTTGCAAGTATGGCAATAATTTCTGACCGGGTAGCCAGGCGGCTGGTAAAAAATATAACTGCAATAAATACAAATAATGGGAACAATAGACTCCAGATAAACGGTACAAAACCGAAATAATATTGCTTAATTATCTGGGTAGTACTGAGATTGCTTTTTACAAAATCATCTGTTTTCTCACTGCTGTCAACCGCCACTGCAATGACAGTAAAAAGTAATAAACAAAATACAAATGTGACCAGGAATTTTTTCAGTATGTACCAGTCAATTTTCTGCATTCGTTCAAAAGTAGAAGAAAAAACGTTGCGGGGATGTGAAAGCTTTTATCAAAGTTTTGTCTTTAAAATAGTAACCATCTCATTCTTCCAACTGGCAAAATCTCCCTGTCGAATATGCTTTCTTGCTTCCCCAACCAGCCATAAATAAAAAGCAAGATTGTGTACACTGGCAATGGTATAACCTAAAAACTCTTTTGCTTTCATTAAATGGCGCAGGTATGCTTTACTGTAATAATTACTCATTTCACAATCCAATCCATCATCAATAGGAGAAAAATCATGTTCCCATTTTTTATTATCAATATTAATAACACCATTGGTGGTAAAGAGCATTGCATTTCGTCCATTACGGGTAGGCATCACACAGTCAAACATATCAATGCCCATGCTGATACATTCTAAAATATTCCAGGGAGTGCCTACTCCCATCAGGTATCGTGGTTTTTGTTGTGGTAAATTATCGCAGCACCAGTCACATATTTCATACATCACCGGTTCGGGTTCGCCAACGCTTAAGCCACCAATAGCGTTTCCCGTTGCATCTTTCGAAGCAATATATTCGCAGGATTGTTTCCGTAATTCCTTAAATGTACCACCCTGTACTATTGGAAAAAGATTTTGTGTGTATCCATATTTAGGTTGCGTAGCATTGAATTGTGTAAAACATCTGTCGAGCCAGCGATGCGTTAACTCCATAGATGTTTTAGCATATTTATATTCGCTGCCTCCCGGCGGGCATTCATCAAAAGCCATGATGATGTCACCACCAATACTACGTTGTATATCCATTACATTTTCAGGTGCAAATAAATGTTTGCTCCCATCAATATGCGATTGAAAGGTGACACCTTCTTCTTTTATTTTTCGGGTTCCGGCTAATGAAAAAACCTGGTAACCACCACTGTCAGTCAGTATCGGTTTTGGCCATCCATTGAATTTATGTAAGCCCCCTGCTTTTTCCAATACTTCCAATCCAGGCCGCAGGTATAAATGGTAGGTATTGCCTAAAATAATTTGTGCTTTTACATCATTCAGCAATTGTTGCTGGGTAACAGCTTTTACACTACCCACAGTACCCACAGGCATAAAGATGGGAGTCAGTATTTCACCATGGTCCGTGTTTATTTTACCAGCTCTTGCCTTGGAAAAAGTATCCGTATGTTGTAACTCGAAGGTTAGTGCCGCCATATAGACACGCAAGGTACAAGAAGAACAAGAAATACAAGGCACAAGGGTTCAAGAAAGCAGTGCTTTTCATTCTTGAATCTTGTATTTCTTGTGCCTTGTATTTCCTGAACCTTGTGCCTTCTTTATTATCTTCGCCGGTATGCCACCAATTAACTGGGAAGAGATTATTTTCTATTCTTTTGTCGCTGCTACTGCAGTTCAGGTCTTTTATTATACCTGGTTCTTTTGCCGTATTGCTTTCTTTAAAGTAAAGCCAAAAACTAAAACACAGCAGCATCCTGTATCTGTAATTATTTGTGCCCGTGATGAGGATGAAAACCTGGCCCGCAATCTGCCGGGTGTATTGGTACAATCTTACCCAAGCACTTTTGAAGTAGTGGCAGTAAATGATAATTCTTTAGATGATTCCAAATACATTTTACAGGAGTTAAAAAAAACATTCAAATCGTTGCATGTGGTGGAACTGATACAGGAAGCAGTACATATCTCCGGTAAAAAGTATCCATTGTCAATTGGTATAAGAGAAGCTAAACATGAAGTGTTATTGCTCACTGATGCTGATTGTGTACCAGCCAGTGAACATTGGGTGGAAAAAATGCAGGATGGTTATGATGAAAACATTGAAATCGTTTTGGGCTATGGTGCTTATCATAAAACAAAAGGGTTACTGAATAAATTGATCCGATTCGAAACTTTTCATACAGCTCTGCAATATCTGTCGTATGCACTGGCGGGTATGCCTTATATGGGTGTGGGTAGGAACTTATCATACAAAAAAAGTTTATTCCTCCGAAACAAAGGTTTCTCTTCTATCAATCATATACCCAGCGGTGATGATGATTTATTTATCAATAAAGTGGCAACAAAGAAAAACACAGCTGTGGTAATTGACCCGGATGCCATTACCCGTTCCATTCCCCGCACCACCTGGGCGGGATGGTTGCGGCAAAAGTCAAGGCATTACACAACAGCTAAATATTATAAACCCAAACACAAATTTTTATTGGGATTATATTTTGCTACCCAGTTTGTTTTTTATCCATTACTTGTTGCTGCAATACTTTTTTACGATTGGCGGTTTGTGCTGCCTGTATTTGGTATTCGTCTTTTATTACAAGCTTTTGTTTTATACAAGTCCATGAAAAAAATGGGTGAAAAGGATTTATGGCCCTGGTTCATCCTGCTGGATATTTGGATGTTCTTTTATTATATCATCTTTGCCCCGGCCCTGTGGAAAAGACCCAGAAAGGGTTGGTAAGAAAAGACCATAGTTATACTCTAATGGAAATATTACTCAAATACTTTTCTGAATTTTCTGATGAGCAGCTAAGACAATTTAAGTTGCTGGAAGAATTATACAAAGAACGGAATGAAAAAATCAATGTTATTTCAAGAAAAGACATTGACAGCTTGTATGAAAAACATGTATTGCATTCATTAAGTATTGCCGCCACTGCCGATTTTCCTAACGATAGCGAAATAATTGATTTGGGAACAGGCGGGGGCTTTCCCGGTGTACCGCTGGCCATCTTTTTCCCGCAGGTAAAATTTCATCTTGTTGATAGTATCAGTAAAAAACTGAAAGTAGTAGAAGCTGTTGCAGAAGGTATTGGTCTGAAAAATGTGACGACACAACATAGCCGCATAGAAGATATTAAGGACCGCAAGTTTGACTATGTTGTTTCAAGGGCGGTGGCACCATTAAAAGATTTGTGGAAATGGAGTAAACCCTTAATAAAAACTAAGGTATCAACTTATCCAAAACCTCAATTTGTTCCCGGTCTTTTCTGCCTGAAAGGTGGCGACCTTACTGTTGAAATACAGGAAAGTGGCACCCGGCCTCATGTTTGGGAAATTGAGCATATATTTCCGGAAGAATTTTTTAAAGATAAATTCCTGTTATACGTTCCCCGTTAAAAATTTACCTGTTAGTGGTATTGTTTGAATCTGTCTGAAAGCTGAACTTTACAAAGTATGAAACAAATCTCTGTCTGTATTGTAGATGATAATAAAGAACTACGAAATGCCCTGGAAGAAATTATCAGCATGTCGGAAGGATATAAATGTACAGGCACTATTGGTACTGCTGAAGATGCAATCAATCAATTGCCAATACTAAGACCTGATGTGGTATTGATGGATATAAACCTCGGCACTGTTGAGAACGGAATAGATGTGGTAAGGATTTTAAAGCCAAGAATACCAGCTACAAATTTTATGATGTGTACGGTGTATGAAGAAAATGAAAAAATATTTGAAGCACTGAGTGCAGGAGCAAGCGGTTATATATTAAAGAAGACAGACCCTGCCCGTATGCTGGAAGCAATCCGTGAATTATATGAAGGAGGAGCTCCGATGAGCAGCCAGATTGCAAGAAAAGTAGTAGCAGCTTTTCAGCAACAAAATCAACAAAATACTACTAGCGGAACAAAGCTGGATGCTCTGTCAAAAAGAGAAAATGAAATTCTGGAATTGCTATCCCGTGGATTAATGTATAAAGAAATTGCTGTCCATATCAACCTTAGCCAGGAAACTGTACGTAAGCATGTTTACCACATTTATGAAAAGCTACATGTTACTAATCGTGTAGCTGCGGTCAATAAATTCTACGGAAAGTAATTTTTGCAGGTTTTTGCGGCCTGTTTCACTATTTTTATCCAAAAAATACCACTAACGTGGTATTTTTTGCTTTATATAAGTGCTTTAATTTTAAGAATTGAAATCAAGAAGATTCACAACCCCATCGAATTAACCATTAACCTTATACGCAAGCATAAAGGGGCCTTGATTGAAAACCGTTAAAAAACCCCCGTCATTTCTTTGACAGGGGTTTTAATTTTTTTCTTTATCACCATTTCAGCTCCAGTTTATTATTCTTTCGTTCTATATCTGCAAGTCGCTGCGAAGGATCAATCTCTACAATAGTAAAATCAGTAAGTTTTCTGTTTGTTTCTATTGTATAAGTGCCATTTGTCCATTTCCATGCATCATATATTTTGCGTGTAATACTTGAATCTTCAGCAGGCTTTTCACCATACATCAGGTTCAATGGTATGTAATGCAATTCTTTTGCTCCATCCTTAAAAGTTAACTGTAAATCCACAGGCATCGGCATCAATCCAATTCTATTCAACCTGATTTTTGTTTTACCGCCTTCTTCCCACAAACTATCAATGCTGTAATCGATTGTTTTAATAGAATTAACCCAATACTCTTTATACCAATCCAGCTTCATATCACTTACCTTTTCTGCAATTCGTATAAAATCTGAAGCATTAGGATGTTTGAAACGCCATTGCTTATAATACTCTAATAAAATCTTATCCCTTACAGGTGCGCCAACGATATAACCTAACTGTTCAAGAAACACATCGCCTTTTGAATAAGCAGCAGGGCCATATGCTGAATTATAATTGAAATGGTCTGCATGCGTTGTCAGTGGTTCTTCTTTTCCACTTTTAGCTAATGAATAATACCCTTTATAACTTCCATCATAAGGAAAAGCC
>JANMFO010000146.1:0-3668 GCA_031374245.1 Chitinophagaceae bacterium
CAAAAAGAAAAACTGCCCAAAGAAGAAAGGGTAGTGGATGGGGTATGGCTTACTTTTTTACCAGTGATGGATACCGATGAGTTTGGCGATGTGATAGTAGAAGAATTAAAACTGCATTTAGTAAACAGAACTACAGCACCATACAACTTTGTTTACAAATTACATTTCTTTGGCAAACCTGATTTTGAATTAAAGAATACGATTCATCCCTTTGAAGATTTTTATCTGCATGATGTAAATTTTGAAAACCTGAATGACAGCCCCTCTTTTGAATTTGACTTTTCGTTATCGCAACCGGAAAAGAGTAAGGCAGACCATTTTGAAGCATCCGTAAAATTGAAACCCAAACTGCTCTTTGCCAAAATAGAAGAACTGAAGCAAAAGAATCAGGCCACATTTTCGCAGCGGCTATTTGAAAATTACCCTGATAAAGTAGTGGAAGATAAACCAGAGTTGGGCAGACTGGCAGCTAAAGGCTATAAAATTTATGATGCAACAAAAGCAAGGCAACATTTAGAACCGGGACGCAGTGTGGTGGATTTGCATATAGAGAAATTAACAGACAGCTGGAAGCACATGACAAATTATGAAATTGTAAGTCTTCAGTTAAAAACCTTTGAAAAATACTATGACCTGGCGTTGGCACATCATTTCCCGTCTATGATTGTGATACATGGAATAGGCGAAGGAAAACTGCGGGATGAAATTCATGATATTCTGCGATTGAAAAGAGAAGTAAAATCTTTTGTGAACCAGTATGACTCGAGATTTGGATATGGAGCTACAGAGATTTTTTTTCAGTATTGAAACTTATATATTGTTCATACTTCGACAGGCTCAGTAGAATTACAGAAGGATGAATAGTGCGATACTTCGCTTCACTCAGCACAGATTTTAGAGAAGGTGGTAATAGTACCACAGCTGGCTACATAATTTGTATATTTGCGGTTTGCTTCTTTGAAAATTTTGCTACAAGCCAGGCTATCGCTTCCCATTTAGTTGGGATGAGGAAAGTCCGGACAGCACAGAGCAATGCACCGGTGAATAGCCGGCTGGTTGGTAACAGCCAAGAGATAGTGCCACAGAAAATAACTACTCCGCAAGGAGAAAAGGTGAAAATGTGAGGTAAAAGCTCACAGTCCTGCTAAGTAATTGGCGGGACGGGTAAACCTTGCATGCTGAAATGCCACATATAGTACCGTTTTAAGGGCTGCTCGCCCAAGGTACAGGGTAGGCAGCTTGATTCCGCTGAGTAATTGGCGGAACAGATAAATGATAGCCCACGACAGAATCCGGCTTACCGGCTTGTAGCCTTTTTTACCCCCAGCCCCTAAAGGGGAGTTTGTCCTACTTATTTAATATGCATTACCCTTCCTGAAATTTTCTTCTTTGAAGAAATTTAATTTTGAGAATGATAAATTGATCTAAGTCTCCCGTTTAGGGGGACAGGGGGGAAATATATCCACCCATTTCCATCATCCACGCAATACCCAAATGAACCATCAACCCACCAAGGATAGAACGGGTATGGTAAACTACAATACCAAGAATGATTCCACCGAAATAAGAACTGATGCACTCGGCTAATGGTTTGCCAAAATGAATGGTACAATAGAAACAGGCCATAGGTAGTATAGCATCTTTTCCTGCCCATTTAATAAATGCAAGAATTAAAAACCCCCGGAAAAAAAGTTCGATGGAAATAAAATCACTTCCGTAAGAAAGTTCAAATAATAGTTTATGCCACGAGGTAATTGCTGTTCCGGTATTTTCTCCTGTAATAGTTTTTAATTTGGGATACATAGCCAGGAAATCTGGTTGTGTAGAAGCTGCTGCTATTAATGGTAACATAATAAGCAACATCCATAAATAAGGTTTCCAGTTTATGCCTTTTGATCTGATACCATAAAATGGCTGGTCTTGGTCAACTACTTTCCAGATAATAAAGAGGATGATCCCAAGGATAATAAGATGAAGCGGCCAGTAAATGACATGGTTCCAATACTCATTTTGATTATCGTTAGCAGCAATGTTCGCCGTAATACTCAACGATGTTTTTAAAGAAAATATGGCCGGAGCTATTAATAGCAGTGTAATAAATCGTGGATTACAGGCATAGTTTCCTTTTTTAAAGTAAGCATAGAGAAGATAAGGAATTGCAAAAGCAGCTAAAAAAATGCCGTACCGGATAATAAAAGCGATGGGGAAAGAATTGCTGTTGCTAATGCTGTCATCAATGCCATAATAATAGTTTGCAAAGACCAGCAGGCCGGTAAAAAGGGACACCAATCCCAATATCCGTTTATCAATTTCGTAGAAATACTGCCTTATATAGCCTGTTATTTGCTTCATTCTGAGCCGGAAAGTATAATTTTTTAACGTGCCGTTAAACTTTTCTTACCTGTCTTGTTCCTATGTAACGTAAATAATTTAAAAACAAAAAGTATAGCCATGAAAACTTTATCATTTAACCGGATTACCATTGCTGCCTTTGCAATGATGTTCTCATTATTCCTTTTTTCCTGTCAGAAAGAAAGCAGTTTAAACACACCTGCTGCTGACCCAGTAACTGAAGAAGAAGCAGTTAATTTATCAGACGAAAGTACACAAGCAGAAGCCAGTTTTGATGATGTGGAAGATGTGAGTGCAACTGCCGCTGAAGAAGAAGGTGATGCAGCTGTGTTTGGACGTGGGGAAAATAATACAGAAGGACTTTACCTGCCAACTTTTGAAGAACTGAGATTACGTATTGGTCATTGTGCTACGGTAACTGTTGTCCCAAATAACAACACTTATCCTAAAACAGTAACAATTGATTTTGGTGACGGATGTCTTTGTGCAGACGGTAAATTCCGTAAAGGAGCTATCATCATTCACCTGACTGGCCCGATACGCCGTGCAGGTTCTGTAATGACCATTACGCTCCGTAATTTCTTCCTTAACCGTGCCCATATTGAAGGCACAAAAACATTCAGCAACCTGAGTGAGAATAGCAATATCAAATTTACCGCGCAGGTTGTAGGCGGTAAAGTTACTTTCCCTAACGGAAGAGGTTACAGCTACCAAAGCATGAAATATGTAAGACAGATTGAAGGTGGCAGCACCCGTCCTATCCGTGATGATATTTATAGCATTGAAGGAAGGTCTAAAACAGAATTTAATGGTGGCCTGACTGTAACGCTTGATACAGAAACTGCATTGATTAAGAAAGTAGTTTGTCCCTGGATTAATAAGGGAGTGCTGAAGATTAAAATCAACAACAGGGTATTATTCCTGAACTATGGTGCTCCAAACGATGGTGATTGTGATAACAAAGCATTGTTGACCTGGAATGATGGTAATAATCAAAGACTAATAACCTTACCCTAAAAATTGAAACTGCATAGGCAGTAAAATAAAGCCTGTTGCGTAAGCAGCAGGCTTTTCAATTTACCTTCCTTTTGTAAAATTTCTGTTGATCCACACTACGGCTTTTTTTACATAGTATTCATCATCCTTCTCCAAAACTTTTACCAGTTTTTTTATTTCAGGAGTATGTTCTTTTGTCCTGGTGTACCATTCCACCATTACTAATGATAATCTCCGTTGCCACATATTTTTTGAAGCATTATACTTTGACGCAACAGCAAAAATTTCTCCGGGGTATTGTAAAAACACATGCCAAAGAA
>JANMFO010000159.1:0-2149 GCA_031374245.1 Chitinophagaceae bacterium
CATGAAACCACTTATCTCGACAACCTGAGAGAAAGAGCAGAAGCCCGTTTTCATTCCACCACCAAACAAGCAGCCGCACTGGCAAAAAAAGCTTGTGTAAAAAAATTACTCATTGGGCACTTTAGCAGCAAGTATGATACACTGGAAGAATTTGAGCAGGAATCAAGAGAGGTTTTTGAGAATACCGAGCTGGCGTTAGAAGGCGTTTGTTATGAGGTATGATCAATTACCATTGAAGCAATGTAAATTCATATAATGGATCTTCATTATCTTTTTTTCTAGTGGCAGTTGCTACTAAGATTTTATCTTTTTCGAAATCCTCAGACTCAATTATTCCCGGCAAACCACCATTATGGATTCCAGATGACTTAAAGCCTAGTTTTTTAAATTTTATCTTATATTCTTTATAGACAACTTCGTCAAATGTCATAAAGGTCAATTCAGTAATTTTTAATTGCGGATTTGTACTGCAGGCTAAAGTATTGCCATGAAATTTATACTCCTTTGCAAAATAAAATAGCGAGCCATTCTTTTCTTTACTGCTATCTAAAACCTTATACCCTAATGTTGATACCAATAACTGTAATTTTTCAAAATCGCCTTTTTCTATAATTGAAACAAGAGTTGTTGGTTCTGGCATATTTCCACTCTGCGCTTGCACATACAATGCTGAAAGCATGAAAGCATGCATAGTGAAAAATAACTTTATCATTTATTACTTGAATTATGGTTATACCTTGATTCAGCTAAACTTTATCCATTAACTCCTTAATCTTCTGTTGAAGTCCAGTACTCACCGGCCACACCGGCATACGAAAAGTATTTTTACAAAGTCCCATTTCACTCAGGTAAGCTTTTACACCACTGGGGCTACCTTCTGCAAACATAGAAGTAATAATATCGGTGTATTTATAATGGAGTGGTTGGGCTTCAGTAAATTTTCCCTGCAAGCAAAGACGAACCATACTCGAATACTCCAATGGATAAGCATTGGCTACCACAGAAATTAGTCCTTCGGCACCGCAAGCTATCATAGGCAGTGTAATCGGGTCATCACCACTGATGACCATAAAATCAGCTGGTTTATTTTTGATGATATAATTTATCTGATCAAAATTGCCACAGGCTTCTTTGGTAGCAAATATCTTTTTACACTCTTTAGCAATACGTACCGTTGTTTCGCCGGAAACATTTTGTCCGGTACGGCTTGGTACATTGTACATTATAATTGGCAATGGCGATGCTGCATCCAATGCTTTGTAATGCTGAAAAATTCCTTCCTGGTTTGGTTTGTTGTAAGCCGGGCTTACAGAAAGAATAGCATCATAACCAGTCAAGTCGAACTTTTTAAATGACTGAAATACTTCATTCGTATCGCCAGCACCAATACCGGCTACCAATGGCACACGGCCTGCCACTGCTTTCTGTACAAAAGAAAACACTTCTTGTTTTTCTTCTCCATGTATAGTTGCACTTTCACCGGTGGTACCTAACACTACTAAATATTCTACCTTACCCTTTATCCAGAATTCGATTAACTGGCTAAAACTTTGCCAATCAATTTTTCCATCTGCGTGAAAAGGAGTAACGATTGCAATACCTGTTCCGGTGAATTTTTCTCTTAACGACATGTGATAATTAAAAATTAATAATTGTTGATAGTATGTTTGTTTTCAATAAAGCTCTTGCAGAGAGTTAAAAGATTTTTACATTATGATCATCTGTGTTAATGTCGTACAAGAGTGCGACGCAACGAAGCTGATAGTAGTAATGCAGCTGGCAACAAAATGTATTTCTCCCGACTAACAACTCCCGGCTCTCTCCCTACACTTCTTCCCAAAATCCCATCTTACCAAATTTCTCAATCCTTGTGTCTACCCGTTGCTCTGCAGAAGATTGCTTTAATTCCTTTATCACCGGTATTAAATAATCTTTGAGAATTTGTGCAGCTCCATCATAATCCCAGTGTGCACCACCCAATGGTTCAGGAATAATTCCATCTATTAATCCAAAGCCAAGCATTTTATCTGCTGTTAGCCGCAACTGTTCTGCTGCCAATTCCTTTTTATCCCAGCTGCGCCAAAGAATAGAGGAACAACTTTCGGGGCTGATAACCGTGTACCAGGTATTCTCCATCATAAAAACTTTG
>JANMFO010000164.1:0-11541 GCA_031374245.1 Chitinophagaceae bacterium
TAGTACGAGAGGACCGGGTCGTACGTACCGCTGGTGTATCAGTTGTGCCGCCAGGTGCAATGCTGAGTAGCTATGTACGGACAGGATAAACGCTGAAAGCATCTAAGCGTGAAACCTATCTCAAGATGAGTTTACTTTTAAAGGCCGTCAGAGACTATGACGTTGATAGGCTACAGGTGTAAAACTGGTAACAGTAAAGCCGAGTAGTACTAATTGCCTGTACGCTTTAATTTTTTTAATTATTTTCTAAAAATAATTATATCAGAAAGTCTTCTAACATTTCCCAATATGATCTTATTAAAATTCCAACTAAGGAATTCTGAATGTCAATCCAGTTGTTTGGAACCTGATATTTGAATTTTTGGAATTTGTATATTCTTATGGTGGTTTTTCCGAGGGTGTTCACCTCTTCCCATACCGAACAGAGAAGTTAAGCCCCTCATGGCCGATGGTACTGCACAACAATGCGGGAGAGTAGGTAGCTGCCATATTTATTAAAAGCCCTTCCGTTTACTGAAGGGCTTTTTTGTGCTTATAACTCTGCTAAATATATAGTTCAACAACGTGTTTTTTGCCAAGCTGCATTGCTACAATCAGCTTCGTTGCGTCGCACACTTCGACTTCAGTAACATGGATGAGCAAAATCTAATACCCAAATAATTAACAGCAGTACCTTGATTTTATTGATCAGACCGGGGGCGGTCAGACCAGTGCGTAAACACGATGATGACATGAAAACATGTCGTACAAGAGTGCGACGCAACGAAGATGCTATGAAAAGCTACAGCTGGCTAACTATTTAATGTAATAAGATATTACTGATTACTAACGGTATATTACTTATCCTGTTTTTTGTTTTATCCCACCTATTACCCAAACTTTGCGACAGCAAATGAATAATAAAGAACGTATTATACTGGCCTTGTTGGCAGCTTTGAATTTTACTCATATCCTGGATTTCATGATTATGATGCCATTGGGAAATTACCTGAATGTATCTGCTATGCAATTCAGCATTCTTGTGGCTTCTTATTCCATTACCGCTTTTTTTTCGGGATTGGCTATTGCAATGTTTATTGACAAGTTTGACAGAAAGAAGTCACTTCTGTTTGCTTATATAGGTTTTGTAATCGGTACCCTTGCCTGTGGATTTGCACCTACTTATGGGTTATTATTGGCCGCAAGAATTGTAGCTGGGTTATTCGGGGGTATAATCGGAGCACAGGTATTATCTATAGTAGCCGACATGTTTACCTATGAACGAAGAGGCAGGGCAATGGGTGCTGTGATGGCAGGTTTTGCAGCTGCTTCAATACTTGGAGTTCCTATCTCGCTATACCTTACCAATATTTTCAAGCAAAACTGGCATGTTCCTTTCATTCTTATTGGCTCATTAGGAATACTATTAATACCGCTTATTATCCGGTTTATACCAAGTATGACGAGTCATATTCAGAAAAAGGAAAGTACAAAAAGCTCTCCTTTTTCGGTTTTGATTTCAGTTTCTCAAATACCGGAACAAAGAGCTGCATTAATATTTTCGGGCTTACTAATGATGGGGCATTTTCTTATCATTCCTTTTATTAATCCGTATCTCGAATTCAATAAAGGGTTTTCAAAAGACCTTACGCCAATGATTTATTTAGTTGGTGGTATTGCTTCTTTACTGGCAGCCATTTATTTGGGTAAGTTGGCGGATAAGAAAGGGAAGCTTACCGTTTTTTCGGTATCTGTATTCTTTTCTTTGTTCATGGTGCTGATAATTACACGAATGCCTAATGTGCCTTTTACTGTGGTGTTGCTATTTTTCGCAATATGGTTTGTCGTTGCTACCGGAAGAATTGTTACAGCACAAGCAATGATTAGCGAAGTAGTAAAACCAGAACAGCGGGGAAGTTTTATGAGTGTGAATGGCAGCATACAACAATTGGGAAGCGGTCTTGCTGCATTGTTTGCTGGTGCTATTGTTACAACGGAGAAATCTGGTAAAATAATTAACTATAACTGGTTGGGCTACCTTAGTATACTGGTACTTTTATTAAGCCTTGTTTATGGCAGAATGATTTTTCGAAAGGTTGACGCTCCCGAAAATCTGACTGCAACAGAAAATGAGTTATTACAGGAAACTACCTGATTATTTCACTCTGTATACCGGATAACGCATATGAGCTGGTTCATACCAAGAAGAGTTTTGATATACAAAGTTTAGTTGAGCCCTTCCATCTTTTGCAAATACAGAGTCTGTTGTTCTTTTTTGCTCCAGTTTCAATTTAATGTCAGGACTACTTTTTAAATAATCTGCAGCTATATCTTCAAAAACATAAGCTGAGTAACCTTCCTTCTGACCTAATATGGCATCAAAATAATTCCAGGTGAAATAAGAATCTTCAGCCTGTGGTTCTAAAGTTTCTATTAGAAAACGATTAGCCACCTGATTCATAGGAATATACCAATCTCCTTTTTTAAAAGTGATGGATTGCAAGCTACTGTTGATTTTTACATCACTATTCAGGTGATGCATCTCGTATTGACGGGCAGAAGTTTTATAATCATCAATTTTGTAGGTTTCTACTTCGATAACTGAATCTTTTTTTAATTGATACATCTGTACTTTATTCAATTTCAATAAATCTATTACTTTCCACCAGCCTTGTGGAATGACATAAGCCTTCGGTTTAGTAATGGAGTTTTTAACAGTGAAGTAGTTGAAGATTTTTACTGTTTTCTCAAATGGTTTGTTTCTGTCATAGTACAATCTTGGTAAGCCTGAAACTTCACTTGGTTTTCGGCCTGCTTCAAATCCTTTGTATTGAGCTTCTTTGAACTTTGATTTATCTAATGACCAACTGATGGGAAACTCAATGGCTGATTGTGCTGATTGTTTGGTTTGATTGCGTAGTATTTTTATTTGCTCACTATTTTGCGAAGTAAATTCTATGAATGATTGCATCAAAGCGTAAGTTGATTTTACTCTTTTATCGTACGATTTTAGCATGTGTGTTTCAGGAACAAAAGAAAATGTATGCCATAATGCTGCATAGCCACTACCATAGCGGGGGCTGTCCCAATATTCCGGCCAGCCATTTTCGGGAGTATCGCCAAAGGAATTTACATAAGGAACAAGGTCGTATCCTTTTTGTTTCATTGCCGAATAAAGTGCCGGCTCAAATTGCTGACTTAGAAACTCCCCCATTATACCACCAAGTTTGTTATGTTGTGTAGTTAACAACGTCATTACATGCTGATAATCGGCACCGTTGCTAACATGATTATCTACAAATACATCCGGGTCTGTTAAATGAAATATTTCTGTAAATGCTCTTGCATCTTTTGAATCACATTTTATAAAATCTCTGTTGAGGTCAAGATTTTGTGAATTGCCACGAAAGCCAAATTCATCCGGACCATCCTGATCGACACGATAATTAGCACTGCGATTTAAACAGCCACCGATATTATAAATAGGAATAAATGCAAGAGCAATATTCTCTGCAATTTTATATTTATTAGTTACAATATCTCTTGCCAACAACATGCTTGCATCAACACCGTCTGGTTCGCCGGGATGTATGCCGTTGTTGATTAAAATGATTCTTTTGTTATTCTTGCGGATATTGTCAAAATTGTAATCTCCATTATTGGATACTACTATAAGATGTAATGGATAGCCAGCATCGGTCATTCCCATTGTCAACATTTTTACTTTGCCTGATTTTTCATCCAGCTTTTTCCACCAGTCTATGATTTCAAAGTAAGTAGGGGTTTGTGTACCTTTTGACTCTTCGAATTTAGTAGTGATGTTTTGTGAAAAAGAAACATTGACTACGATTAAAGACAATAACAAATAACTAATAAATTTTCTCATAACTGATGATTAGAATTACTGATTGATGAACGGAGGTTCTATTTTTCTCTTTCACTGAAAGAAAAAAGTAGAACAAATCTATGATTGAAACTACAGTTTAATCAAGGTACTGAAGCTGGCGAAATATTCCTTATAAACTACGAAGTGTAAAATAAAAAAAGGCATCTCATTATGAGATACCTTTCAAATAATTTATTGCGAACGATTTATTTTGCTGCTATAGCTGCATTAGCTTTTCTGGCCAATTTGCTTTTCAGGTTAGCTGCTTTGTTCTTATGAATAACATTGCGTTTAGCCAATTTGTCAATCATAGACGCTACTTTTGGAAATTGTTGACCCATTTCAGTTCCTTCAGTAGCCTTCAGGTCACGGATGGCATTACGGGTTGTTTTACCGTAGTATTTATTTCTTATTGTTCTTTTTGCAGCCTGACGGGCATCCTTTTTTGTTGCGCTATGATTAGCCATTCTTATTGATTTTTAGGGACGGCAAAGGTAGGGCTGGGAGGCTTATTCACCAAATTTCCCTGCCATTTATTATAAAAAGGCCGGACAGTCTTCAAACCCGTTATAAATGGGGTGGAAAGAGCAATGGAAAAAGATACTGCTCTCAGTTGCAAACCTTTATAAACCCTTCATTGTGAGGCTGTATTTTCATTTTTTTTCAGCGATATTTGTAACCCGAATTTCGTCCAATCTCAAACCACAGATTTCATGAAGGATTTTTCATATATCACCAATTCTCATCCTGAGTTTATTGAAAATTTATACCGTGATTTTTCAAAAGATCCGAATAGTGTCGATCCGGAAATGAAAAAATTTTTTGAAGGATTTGATTTCGCAATCAGCAGCGGAGTTTCAAATGGTAATGGTAAAAATGTTTCGACTTCCCCCTCCGTGCAACCGTCCAACGCTTCTACTACACTCAGCATTGATGTCGACTGGATGAGGGAAATAAGGGCTTACCGGATGATACTGGGATACAGGAATAAGGGGCACCTGGTGGCTAAAACAAATCCTATCCGTGAACGCAAAGATCGTGGTGCTAATATTGAATTATCATTTTATGGTTTTACTGAAGCTGATCTTGATAAAGAATTTTATGCCGGCAACCTCATAGGACTTGGCACTACCTCACTTAAAAACATCCTGAACCATTTAGAGAAATGTTATGCTTCGCATATTGGTATTGAATTCAAATACATCAGCGAGCAAAAGAAAATTGACTGGCTGACTTTAGAAATAGAAAAGAAAATGCTTGATCCATTACCGCTGAGTAAGAAGAAACGGATTCTGGAGAAGCTGAACCAGGGAGTAATGTTTGAAAAATTTCTTCATACAAAATACGTAGGGCAAAAAAGATTTTCATTAGAAGGCGGAGAAACAACAATTGCTGCATTGGATGCTATTATTAATGAAGCGGCGCAGAAAGATGTACATGAAGTAGTAATAGGAATGGCACATCGTGGAAGGTTGAATGTGCTGGCGAACATCATGGGAAAAACATATTCGCAGATCTTCAGTGAATTTGAGGGCACTGCCAAATTAGATCAGACAATGGGTAGTGGTGATGTGAAGTATCACATGGGTTATGGTAGCGAATTGCAAACAATAGATGATAAAACTATTCATCTGAAACTGATGCCTAATCCATCGCACCTTGAAGCAGTAGATCCGGTAGTGCTTGGGTTTGCGAGGGCTAAGGCCGATGTGATGTATAAAAGTGAGTTTGATAAAATACTTCCCATACTTATTCATGGGGATGCGTCGGTGGCAGGGCAGGGAATTGTGTACGAGACATTGCAGATGAGTTACCTGAAAGGGTATTATACCGGCGGAACAATTCATTTTGTTATTAATAACCAGATTGGATTTACTACAGACTTTGATGATGCAAGAAGTTCTGATTATTGCACATCGCTTGCCAGTGCGGTGCAGGCACCAGTATTTCATGTAAATGGGGATGACCCTGAAGCTGTGGTGAAATGTGTTGAGTTGGCTACAAGGTTCCGACAGGACTTCAATAGTGATGTTTTTATTGATATGGTTTGCTATCGCAAGCATGGACATAACGAAGGCGACGATCCCAAGTTTACTCAGCCACATTTATATGCATTAATTGATAAACATCCCAATCCAAGGGAAGTGTATGTAAAATACTTGCTGGAAAATGGTGAAGCAGATGCACAGGAACTGGCGAAGGAAATGGAGAAAAAATTCTGGAGTGATCTTCAGGAAAGGTTGGATGAAGTGAAACAGAACCCTTTGCCATATCACTATCAGCAACCGGAATTGGAATGGAAAAAACTTCGCAGGGCTACGTCCGCTGATTTTGATATTTCACCAATAACAGCCATAAGTGAGGAAAACTTTAGAAAAGTTTTTGATGCATTGATGAAGTGGCCTGCAGATTTTATTCCATTGAGAAAAGTAGAAAAGATTTTAAATGATAAAGTGAAATTGTTTGAAACAGAACAAAAAATAGATTGGGCAACGGGTGAATTACTGGCTTATGGAAGCCTGCTTCAGCAAGGGAAAAATGTGCGGATGAGTGGACAGGATGTGCAACGTGGAACTTTTAGCCACCGCCATGCTGTTTTGCGGAACGAAAAAAATGATAAGGCTTATAGCCGGTTGAGTAATGTCCCTGATGCCAAAGGGAAATTCAAAATTTATAATTCACTCTTAAGTGAATACGGAGTATTGGGGTTTGAATATGGTTATTCACTTGCAAACCCTAATGCGCTGGTATTATGGGAAGCACAGTTTGGGGACTTTGCAAATGGTGCCCAAACTATGATTGATCAGTTTATTGCTGCAGGTGAGCAAAAGTGGAACAGGATGAACGGGGTTACTATGTTATTGCCGCATGGCTATGAAGGACAAGGTCCTGAGCACAGCAGTGCAAGGCTTGAACGTTTTTTGCAAATGTGTGCGGAGTTAAATATGGTAGTAACTAACATTACTACTGCTGCCAACTTCTTTCATGCACTCAGAAGACAACTGGCATGGCCTTTCCGTAAACCGTTAATTGAGTTTACACCAAAAGCAAATCTTCGTCACCCGGGAACGTATTCAAAGATTGAAGAATTTACTAATGGAGGATTTAAAGAAGTAATTGATGATGCTATAGTCCAGGCAGATAAAGTGAGTAAAGTATTATTCTGCAGCGGTAAAATTTATTTTGATTTGCAGGACAGGCAACAAAAAGATAACCGGTCTGATGTGGCTATCATCCGTGTTGAACAATTGTATCCGTTACCTTATAAACAATTGGATACTTTACAGAAAAAATATAACAAGGCTACGTGGTTCTGGGTGCAGGAAGAGCCACAGAACATGGGTGCAGCATCATTTTTGCAAATGAACCTGAAAAGCATCAATTTTGGAACCATCAGCAGGCAGCCATCTGCTTCTACTGCTACTGGTTATAATAAAGTTCATCAGCAGGAGCAGGGAGAAATTATTGAAACGGCATTTAGTATTTAAAACAGTTTGATCTGCAAATCAGAAAACTTGGTTTGTTTTTAAACAGAATAATAAAATTATGATTGATATAAAAGTTCCAACGGTTGGTGAGTCCATCAGCGAGGTTACTTTGCTGAAATGGAATAAAAAAGATGGTGAGTATGTGGAAAGGGACGAAGTGATTGCTGAACTTGAAAGTGAGAAAGCCACTTTTGAAGTAAATGCCGAAAAAGCTGGCGTTATAAAACTTGGCAATATAAAAGAAGGCGATACTATTAAAATTGGTGATTTGCTTGCAAGTATAGATGAATCTGCTGCTAAGCCGGCAAGCAAATCAGAACCAGTAGCGGAAAAAAAAGAAGCTGCGCCTAAAGCCGAACCTGCAAAAACATCGGCAGCACCGGTTACTTCGGTTCCGAATGATATTAAAGCAAGCCCTGTTGCTTCTGCAATTATCGCAGATAAAAAAGTTACTGTTTCTTCTATCTCTCCGTCAGGGTTTGGGGGAAAAATTCTGAAAGATGATGTGCTGGCTGCTTTGTCTAATCCCGGTAAAAAAGCATTTGCCGGAACAGAACTGAACAGCCGTAATGTACGGGTTGAGAAAATGAGCAACCTGCGTAAAACAATTTCCCGCAGGCTTGTAGAAGCAAAAAATACAACTGCGATGCTCACCACTTTTAATGAGGTGGATATGAGCCGAATTATGGATATAAGAACTAAGCATAAAGACAAATTCAAAGAGATACATGGAGTGGGTTTGGGCTTTATGAGTTTTTTTGCTAAGGCCTGTGCTGTTGCATTGGCTGAATGGCCATCAGTAAATGCTTACATAGATGCCGACCAGTTAGTATATCATGATTATGCCGACATTAGTATTGCTGTAAGTACACCAAGGGGATTAACAGTACCGGTAATGCGCAATGTTGAGAGCATGAGCATGGCAGACGTAGAAAGAAAAGTTGTTGAATTGGCTGGTAAAGCAAGAGACAGTAAACTGACTGCTGATGAACTGACAGGTGGAACTTTTACCATTACAAATGGTGGTGTTTTTGGTTCATTGTTGAGTACGCCAATTATTAATATTCCCCAGAGTGCTATTCTTGGGATGCACAAAATACAGGAAAGACCCATGGCGATAAACGGACAAGTGGTTATTAAGCCAATGATGTACCTGGCATTGAGTTATGACCATCGGATAGTGGATGGTCGGGAGTCAGTCAGTTTCTTAGTAAGAGTGAAAGAACTATTGGAAAGTCCGGAGCAATTGCTGATTGGGAAAGATCCCGTTAAGACACTTCTGGAAGTTTAAGTTTGAAATATTTTAAGTTATCAGGCGGTTGTAAAATTACAGCCGCTTTTTTATTTTCTTTGTAAATGAGCCGCTATCATTCATATCTTAATTCTGCGATGGCAATTCTTTATACTTATAAAGGCGATGAGCCGTTTGCTTCTTTCATTAAAAAATATTTTGCCCAGCACAAAAAATTTGGGTCAAAAGACCGGAAGCAGGTAAGCAATTTATGTTATTGCTATTTCCGGATGGGTAGAGCATTGACGGATGTGCCTGTTGAACAAAGGGTTTTAATTGCTTTGTTTTTATGTTCAAATGAGGATAATGAAATATTACGGGAGTTGAAAACTGAATGGAATGAAAAGGTTGAGTTGTCTTTAATTGATAAAATTTCATTAATTGGTTATCAGTTTCCCGTTCAGGATATTTTTTCCTGGCAAAATGAATTAAATCAAACAATAGATAGACAAACTTTTACTCTTTCACATTTACAACAACCAGGTTTATTTCTTAGAATGCGACCAGGAAAGGAAGGACTGGTAAAAGAAAAACTTTCAAAAGGAAAAATTGAATTTGAAGTAATTGGTGGTACTTGTATTGCCTTACCCAATTCATCTAAAATTGAAGAACTGATTGAGTTTGATAAAGAAGCGGTAGTTCAGGATTATAGTTCGCAGAGGGTTGGGGAATTCATTGAGATGGTCGGACGGAATCTGTCAGACCATGTTTCATACAGCGTTTGGGATTGTTGTGCAGCCAGTGGTGGCAAATCTATTATTGCAAAAGATATACTCGGAGAGATTGACCTGACAGTCTCTGACCTAAGAGAATCTATTCTTATTAATTTAAAGAAACGGTTTTTATCAGCAGGTATTAAAAACTATAAGAGCTTTATAGCGGATTTGACATTACCTGTAAAGGGGTTTAAGGATAAAAAGTTTGATCTTATACTTGCCGATGTTCCCTGCAGTGGCAGTGGCACCTGGAGCCGAACACCTGAGCAGTTACTTTTTTTTGATCAAAAGAAGATAGAAGAGTATGCTTTGCTTCAAAAAAAAATTGTTTCAAATTTAATTCCTCATCTGCTGCCCGGAGGATATTTACTTTATATCACCTGTTCTGTATTCAGTAAAGAGAATGAAGAAGTGATAGAGTTTATAAAAGAAAAATTCCATCTTGAACTAGTAAAGATGGAAATACTTGAAGGATACAATCAAAAGGCTGATACGATGTTTGCCGCTTTATTAAAACAAAAGGGGTAGAAAAAATATTAGTTATGATCAATCATCCACATGGTTACCCCAAATCCTTTTTTGTAAGGTCCTGTACCTCCGGGAATATTCTGATATTCCCATAATACATTTTCCCGATAAATTAAGCCAACTGTTTTAGAATACTTTTCTACTGATCTTGATTTTGATGCATAAGAAGTAGATGCTGTAATCGGGAGATTAGTTTCTTCATCCGTTTGTTCAACACTATAAACATTGGAATAGTTGATTCCACGATAACTGAAAGTTGGTAAAAAGCTATCATAGGTATAATCCCAGGTACCTATATTGTCGTCATTACTAAAAGTATAAATGGGGTCATATGGCTGACTCGGCAAGTACCTGTTTCCCTTCCAGGTGAAACCTTCCTTTAAGGGTAAATGCAGTTTTATATAACGGAAATTATTTTCATCTGCCACTTCAATCTGATCTGATAAAGGGGTGATAAAATAGGTATCTGAATTAATCCAGGGTTGTGATGCAGTCCAGGATGATGTATTCACAGAATCTCTGATAAAAGTATTTATGCGATAAGAAACACGGCCCTGGTTATCAGTTATTTTAGCGTCTACAATATGTTTTACCTGGTATTTATGAATTTCTGTTGTTGCCCCAAATGACGTAAAAACAAGTGAATCCAACCTGTAAGTAATATACTTGCCTGTAGTTAGGGGCATGTAATCATTTAATGATTCGGTGATAAATTCTTCTTTTTCGTTACAAGAAAAGAGAGTTGTAAGTAAAACAGCCAATATGCTCAGGCGTGTAATTGACAGAAGTCTCATAAGTGGTTTTTCTATGTTTTCGGATACAAAATCAATCAGCTAAAGACTTGTAATAAAAAATTTAGCTGATTAAAGCTACAAACAAAAAGCGGGGAATCATAACTCCACGTTTTAAAACGCTTATTTTATGGCTTTATTGCCTGAAATTGAGTCGATAGTCGATAGTCTTGAGTCAAGAGTCAGTAGGAATTTCCCCATTAGAAATCTTTTGCACTCCTGACTAAAGACTCAGTACTCCCGACTGTATTATGCCTCCGCCTATAACGTCATCACCTTCATAAAAAACAGCACTTTGCCCCGGGGCTATGCCTTTGGCATTTTCGTAAAAGCGAACTTTCATTGTTCCGCTTTCAGGATAAATATTAGATAAACTACCCTTGTCTTTGTAACGGATTTTGGTAACAGCTTCCATACCCGGTGTTATCGAATCATATTTTATCAGGTTCACTTTACCCACGGTCATTTCATTCTGGTCCAAATCTTCTTCATCGCCCAGCATCACGGTGTTATTGTCAGGGTCAATTTTTGTAACAAAAACAGGTTTTCCAAAAGTGATATCCAAGCCTTTACGTTGTCCAATAGTATAAAATGGGTATCCTTTATGTTGTCCTAAAATATTTCCATGTTTATCAACGAAATTTCCGCCAGCTACTTTTTCTTCCAATCCTTCTACCCGGCGTTTTAAAAATCCACGATAATCATTATCGGGAACAAAACAAATTTCATAGCTCTCACTTTTCTTTGCCAGCTCTGGATAACCATAGTCCACTGCCACTGCAGGGAACATCGGCAAGTATAAGATCAAACTTTTTATCCTTAAACCCCTTTACAGGTAATGTCAAATCCGCTATAAAGCTCT
>JANMFO010000199.1:0-2968 GCA_031374245.1 Chitinophagaceae bacterium
GATGAAAAAGCATTGCAGGAACTGGCGGAGTCAATTAAGATACACGACATTATTCAACCTATTACAGTTTCAAAACTGGCAAATGGCAAATACCGCCTGATTGCCGGCGAAAGAAGATGGAGAGCTGCTAAACTTGCGGGGCTGAAAGATATACCAGCTTATTTACGCCATGCCAATGATGTACAGTTATTGGAACTGGCATTACTGGAAAACCTGCAACGGGAAGATCTCAATGCAATGGAAATTTCCCTCAGCTATAAGCGGATGATGGAAGAACTTGATTACACACAGGAGCAGGTAGCAGAAAGAATGGGAAAAGACAGAAGTACGGTTGCCAACTTTATCCGCCTGTTAAAATTACCACCCGATATTCAGTTGGCAGTTCGAAGTGGCGAGTTGAGCATGGGTCATGCAAGGGCATTAATAAATGTTGATACCATTGATAAACAACTTTTCATTTTTAAAGAAATAAAAGAAAAGGGCTTATCTGTTCGCCAGACAGAAGCATTGGTACGCAACATGTATAAGCAAGGTGGTGGTGTTAAAAAATCTTCAAAAAGCCATTTATCCCCGGCATTTCAGCGAATAGAAGATAAATTAGCATCTCATTTCGGCACCAGGGTAAAATTAAAGCACAGCCGCAATGGAAGTGGACAAATTTTTATTGAGTATTATTCCCAGGAAGAACTCAATAAAATTTTAAAGCAAATGGATGCCCCTCTTGATTAAACCTATTCCGCTGATAGCGGATAATTATGAAGATGCCCGAAGTTTCAAATAACAGTTATCAAAAGAAAGCACCATTATTTATATTGCTCTTGTTAAGTTGTACTTTTTCATTTGCACAAAAAAATATAAAGACACTCACTCCTGTTGATACAACACCTGTAACAACAAAAATAATTGCGGAAAAGAAAATAGAGGCTACTAAAGAAATCAAGAAAGATACCGCTGCAAAAAAACACAGCCCGAAAATTGCAGCTACCCGTTCGGCTATTTTTCCGGGACTAGGACAGATTTACAATAAAAAATATTGGAAGCTGCCCATCGTTTACGGTGCAATGGGTGTTAGTACCTACATATTTCTTGATAACATTAAAACATACAGGGAATACAGATTTGCTTATAATGCAAGATATAAAGCCAGCCTTCCTGCACCACGTACAGACTCTACTGATTATCTTAAACTGGATAATATTTATAAAATAATTCAACCCGAATCAATCAGGGCGGCAAGAAATAAGTTTCGCCAGTATGTTGACTACTCCGTACTTTTCTTTATTTTAATGTGGGGGTTGAATGTGGTTGATGCCACTGTAGATGCACATCTACAGTCATTTGATGTCAGTCCTAACCTTAGTCTCAGTATAGAACCCGGCCGCAGCCAACTGGCAGGTACCAATGGCATAAGCCTTGTATTGCATATTGGAAAGAAATAAATCCGTACCAGTACGGGTAATGTGAAGGGGCTTTAATAACTACATTTGCCATAAATAATACATTATTATGCGAATTGCATTAATTGGTTATGGGAAAATGGGAAAAGCTATTGAAGAAGTAGCCTTACACCGGGGACATGAAATCATCATCAAAATCGATCAGCCGAATCTTCATGATTTTACCAAAGAAAATATGGCCAAAGCAGATGCGGCTATTGAATTTACCAGTCCGCATACAGCTTACGACAATATAAAATCCTGTATTGAATTTGGTGTGCCGGTAGTGTGTGGCTCTACCGGATGGACAGAGCGATTGGATGAAATGAAAAAAATTGCTTCTGATAAAAACGGTGCTTTTATTTATTCCAGCAACTTTAGTGTAGGTGTAAATATTTTTTTTGAAGTGAATAAACGCTTAGCTGCTCTAATGGCGCCACATAAAGAATATGAAGTGATATTGGAAGAAACCCACCACACCCAAAAGAAAGATGCACCAAGTGGAACTGCTATCACATTGGCCGAACAAATATTGGAACAGGTAAGAAGAAAAAAACAGTGGGTAAATGAAATAAGCGATAATACAGAAGACCTTGAGATTATCAGCCAGCGCATAGACCCTGCACCCGGCACTCATAGTATCAAATATTCATCAGCCATTGATGATATAGAAATCATTCATACTGCACATAACCGGAAAGGTTTTGCTACCGGTGCTGTGCTTGCAGCTGAATTTCTGAAAGACAAGAAAGGTTTCTTTACTATGAAAGATGTATTGAATTTGTAATGGCTTTTTATGATAAAAAGTGTAGTCCTTCTTTTTTCTGTATTGTATTTAACTTTTGTATCAGCACAGCCTGCTACAGACAGTTTGAAAAAAATTATTGCGGCTGAGAGCAAAGTTTCTAAAAAAATTGACGGGTTGATACAGCTTTCGGGCTTATACACCAACAGCAATGCTGATTCTTCTTTAAAATATGCATTTGCAGCGTTGAAATTACTCAAGCCATTGAATGATTTGCCAAGGATAGCAAAAGCAGAACTATATACCTCTAATTATTATTATAACACCGGCTATCCGGACACAGCTTTGCAGATAGCGCAGAAAAATATCAGCTGGCTGCTGACGCAACCAACATTAATTTCATTATTGGCCCAATACTATTCATTTTCTGGTCTATGCTACATGAAAATGGACAAGCAAAAGGAAGCTCTTGACCGTTTTTATCTTGCATTGCAGAAAGCTGAACTGAGTAATGATGATTTAACAACACTGAAAGCACAGGTAAATATCGGTTGGGCAATGATGGAGCTAAACCAGTTTGAACAAGCTATCAAAAGGTTTCATACTGCCATTGCTTTAATCAATGAAAAAAAAATGCCGGAGAAGTATTCAGTTACAATCTATAACAACCTCGCTTCCTGTCATGGTTCACTGAATAATACTGACTCTGCTTATTTCTATGCTCAGAAAGGTATTGAAATAGCACACCGGTTACAGAACATAGTTGCCGAGGCTAATGGTTTATTTA
>JANMFO010000226.1:0-4921 GCA_031374245.1 Chitinophagaceae bacterium
CTACCATCAGGCAACCAACTTTCATATAACGCTCTTTTGCTTCTTCCTCCTGGGAATCCACTAGAGAAATCTGTAAACCATCTTGTAAAGTTAAATGCATCTTTTCCAGCTACTCCATAAAAGAATAAGGAAATGTCTAACGCTTTATATTCAGCTCCAAGATTCAATCCATATGTAAAATCCGGATTGGGATTACCTATTATAGTTCTGTCGTCAGCATCAATTTTCTTATCTCCATTTATATCTGCATACTTAAATCTTCCTGCACCAGCGCCTGGCTGATTATACGCAGTTGCTTCAGCATTGGATTGAAAAAGGCCAATTACCTGGTAACCATAAAATGTGTTTAAAGGGCTGCCCACAAAATTTCTTGTTGCATTGCCTCCTATTCTATTGGCTTCATTTAAAGGACTGTTGAAGTCAAAAAACTTCTGATCCCCATTTATTGTAGTGATTTCGTTTTTGTAAGTAGTAAAAGTGAGGGTGGAATTCAACCTGACATTTCTACCGATATTTGACTTGTTAGTAATCATCAAATCAATACCGCTATTTTTCATACTACCCACATTGCGGAAGGCTGGATTATTAGCCACTACAGCTCCACCGATTGCTTGTCCCGCTGGGTTGTATAAAAGATCTTCAGTTTTTTTCTGATACCAGTCAAAAACGATTTCGGTATTCTTAAAAATAGTTGCATCAAAACCAATATTAGTTGATGTACCAGTTTCCCAAAGCCCCAAAGGATTTCCTACAAAAGATAAAAAGAATCCTTCTTGTGGTGAACTCTGTGTTCCAAATAAATCATACCAAGAACTCTGACGATTACTACCAAATGTGGTAAAAGCATTAGAAGAGCTAACAGCTGCTTCATTACCTGTTTGTCCCCAGCTTCCCCTCACCTTTAAGAAATTAAGCCAGGAGATATTTTGCATGAATTTTTCCTGAGATGTTATCCAACCCAGAGAAAATGCCGGGAAGGTGCTATTAGTATTTGGCTCAAGGAATTTAGAGGAACCATCTCTTCTTACTATAGCAGAAAATAAGAATTTATCATTGTAACTATAATCTATTTTTCCAAATTGTGATACGGTAGTGCCGGGAGTGTAAATTACACTTCCTCCAAGGTTTTGAACAGTACCATTATTCAGGTTAAGGAAAGGCAAATAATTGTAAGTATAGAAAGTAGTTGCATTACCAATTATTTGTCGGCCTCCGCCTTTTTGTGCTTCATAACCTACTAGTGCATTTATTTTGTGATTACCAAATGTTTTATTATACGTCAATTGATTTGTCCAAATCCAGTTATGACCTCTTGAAAAAGCTTCGGAATAAGTAGTATTTGCATTATTCTCAACATGCTCATACTCAACAAAAGGGTAACTAAATGAATTGTTTGTATTGATTTGGCCACCAAAACTGCTTCTAACAGTAAAGTTCTTTAATATGTCTACTTCAGCATAAACATTTCCGAAAATATTGATGTTATTACTCCTATTGTCTTTTGCTCTGTAAAGTTGAGCAACAGGATTTTTACCATTACCCCATGTACCAATTCCAGATCCACCTGCTGTTCCTGCAAAATCACCGGGTACAGTTGTGTACACTGGAATTATTGAATGTATTCTATTTGTTTGAGCAATGACAGAACCCTCTCCCTGACCGATATTTCCAATATTTGATTCTGAAGAAAATATCTGAATATTTTCACCTACACGAAAAGTTTTCAAAACTTTAAATTCACTATTTAATCGGGCAGTATACCTTTTAAAAAACTGATACTTAGTTATTGCCTCTTGATTAAAATAATTTAAACTTAACATATAGCGGCTTCTATCATTTGTACCACTAAGCGAAATATTGTGATTTTGGATTGGGGCATTTTGAGTAACTTCTTTATACCAATCAGTACCACTTTTGCTGGTAGGTACTATTATATATGGTGAATACCCAGGATCACCTAAGCGACCATAATCAAGACTGTATAAGCTTTGATTAACTCCCGGATTACCATTCATAATGGGAACTCCATTGTTTGCAACTCCGGAATAAAAGATATAATCAGGTAATACCGGTGTTGCCCCATTGCCAAATACAGAACCATTGGTTGTTAATCCACTATTCCTACGAGATAAGAAAAATAGATCTGCCTGTTCCTGTGCATTTATAAGTTGATTACCTTTTCCAGGATCCTGTGATCCATAATACATATCATAAGCAACATTTATCCCTTGCTTCCTACCTCTCTTTGTAGTTACTATTATAACACCATTAGATGCTCTAACCCCATATATAGATGAAGATGCAGCATCTTTCAATACTTGCATACTTTCAATATCATTTGGACTAATACTTGCAATACTTCCTGTTTGCACACCATCCACTACATATAAAGGGTTGTTGTTGTTAAAGGAACCCAAACCTCGAATCCTAACAGTAGCTCCATCACCGGGGATTCCTGTTTGTACTACAGTAACTCCGGATGCTCTTCCCTGTAACTGACCCTGTGGATCAGAAGCAGGTTGAGATTTAAGATCTGCTACATTTACAACAGCCACCGCACCAGTAATATCTTTCTTACGTTGACTGGAATAACCAGTAACAACCACTTCATTTAGTGTATTATTTACAGCGGTAAGATTTACTTCAACTGTACTTCTTTCTGAAATGTCTACTTCCTGTGTTTCAAAACCAACAGAGGAAATAATCAGTTTTTTACCACCTGCTGGAACAGAAATGCTAAAAGCCCCATTAGCATCGGTTTTAGTACCAACTGTAGTGCCTTTTACCAAAACTGTAGCGGAAGCTGCGGGAGAATTGTTTTCCCGGATTACACCTGTAACAGTTTTTTGTGAAAAGGCTTGATTGAAAGCGAATATGCAAATAATGGTGCATATGCCATGTAGCAGTTTTTTTCTCATATAGCAACTAAGTTTCGATAAAATTAAGATAAGAAACGTTTGCGGGTTGATATTATCTTATCAAATATTAATATTTTTTTAAAAAGCCGCAAAAACCTGCAAGTCTAAACATTCAGATAAACAACTGTTTGTATGAAAAATGCTCCTTCTTTTACGATCATAATTGATACTATTTTAACTTTCCAATCATTTTTTAAGTTTATGAAAATTATTCACTCAAAAACTTTAAAGTATACAACGCTTATTTATTATTCAAAGTTGCCTTAATCTGTTATCTGTATGGTATTCAAATTAGGGTATACTAAATTGCCAGAGGGATTTACTAATTATATTTTTTGAACCGAATTCATTCAAACACATCATTACATTCTTGCTTTATGAATAGTTTGATATTACAAATAAATTAAAAAATCCCGGCTGGAATAGCCGGGATTGAATTAATGGGTACTTCTTTTATTTGGTTTTCCGTCCAAACGTAGTTGGGGCTTAACTGCAACCGCCTTGGTTACCACAATTAAGGCATTTATAGCAAGTGCCGCTGCGCATCATAATATGACCGCATACATTACAAGCTGGTGCATCACTCTGCATACTTTTTGAAGCCGCATTCATTGCATCCATTCCACTTTCCGCTTTTACAGATTGTGCTGCCCGCTGATTCTTTGCAGGTTGCGGAGCAACAGTTCCTGATGATGGAGTAACACGAACACTTGATAATTCAGGTGCCACATATTCTAATGGATTAGAAGGTACAACATCCCAATCATCAGCCCCGGTATTCATTATCTCCGGCTTATCTAATACATGTACTAAATCTGTACGACCTAAATATTCATACCCAAGTACCCTGAAGATAAAGTCAACAATAGATGTTGTTGATTTAATATTCGGATGCTCGACAAAACCTGATGGGTCGAATCGGGTGAAGGCAAATTTGTCAACAAACTCTTCTAATGGCACACCATATTGCATACCGATCGAAATAGAAATAGCGAAGCAGTTCATCATACTACGCATGGTAGCACCTTCTTTCGCCATGTCAATGAAAATTTCTCCTAATGTTCCATCTCCATATTCACCAGTACGTAAGAAGATAGCCTGTCCGTTGATTTTTGCTTTTTGTGTAAAGCCACGACGTTTAGCTGGTAATGCACGGCGTTCAACAATGCTGGCAAGCTTTCTCTTCAATTTTGTATCAGGAGAAGCCTGTACTCTTTTTTGTACTTCTTCCAGCAATTCTTCTACAGTCAGTTTTCCTAAGTCAACAATGTTTGATTCTGGTTGCTGGTTACTGGTTGCTGGTTCTTCCATAGCAACAGCTTCTGTTTTCTTTTTCTTATCACTCTTGTTGCTTAGTGGTTGGCTCAGCTTAGAACCATCACGGTACAATGCATTTGCTTTTAAACCTAACTGCCAGCTCAGTAAATACGAGTCAGCAATTTCTTCCACTTTAGCTTCGTTGGGCAGGTTGATAGTTTTGGAGATGGCACCACTGATAAATGGTTGTGTAGCTCCCATCATGCGTATATGTCCATGTGCATGGATATACCGCTGGCCTTTTTTGCCACATTTGTTGGCACAGTCAAAAACGGGCAGGTGTTCTTCTTTCAATAATGGGGCTCCTTCAAGCATCATCGTACCGCATACATAATCATTAGCAGCCTCAATTTGCTCATCGCTGAAACCTAACGCTTCCAGCAAACTCCATTCAAAATCATTGTATTGTTCTGGTGTGAAGCCAAGACGTTGAAGACATTCTTCACCCAGTGTATATTTATTGAAAACAAATCCAACTTCAAAAGCAGTAAGTGCTGCCGCATCAAGGCGTTTTATTTCATCAGCAATAAATCCTTTTTCACTTAATACCTGGTGTTTGATTAAAGGAGCCCCGGCATATGATGCAGACGCGGTTGCATATTTTATTTTAGCATCTGATTCTTTTTGAGTATTACCTATGTTCTTTAATGCAGCTGGTACTGACTGGTTGTTGATTTTGAAATAAC
>JANMFO010000247.1:0-6082 GCA_031374245.1 Chitinophagaceae bacterium
CAATCACCAGCGAAATTCCCAACGATAAAATAATAGGTATCCAGAATGCATGTGGCGAACTCTGGTAGGGTATAGGTACGTTCATACCATAGATACTAGCTACTAATACCGGGAAGGTGAGTACAATAGTGATTACAGAAAGTCTTTTCAATACCTCGTTCTGATTGTTGGCAATAATACTGGCAAAGGCATCAAGGGTACTGCTTAATATATTGGTATAAATATTTGCCATTTCAAGACCCTGGGAAATATCTACAATTAAATCTTCCAGAAACTCTTTTTCTTCTTCATTCAGCGATAAGAAATTGGTACGGGATATTTTCATCAGCAGCATTTCGTTGGAGCGAAGTGCTGTTACAAAATATACAAGGCTCTTCTGTATCCGCATCATCTCCAGCAATTCTTCATTACGGTTGCTGGCATATAGTTTTTGTTCCATCGCATTACGCCGCTGGTTAATCTCCTTCAGGTATTCCATATAGGCCTGAGTGATCTTTTCGAATATCTTCAATACCATCATATTCTTCTTATCCGGGTGGCGGTTTTGAAAAGTATTCAGGAATTTTTTGATGGCGGGGTTATCAAAGGAATTAACCGTTACAATTTGATTATGTGTAAGGATGATACAAATAGGAATGGTAATATAGTAGGCATCGCTTTCGTTGAATGAATTATTCTCCGTTGGTGTTTTGATGACAATAAGCTTAACATTATCATCTTCTTCAAAACGGCTTCTTTCATCAATATCCAGCGAATCGGTTAAAAAGTCAATTGGTATTTCAAGCCCGTCGGAGAGTTCAGAAAATTCTTCCTGTTTCAGTGGGGGGGATACATTTACCCATGCACCTGTTTCAGGTTTATCTATTTCTACTGTCTGGTGATTAATATTTTTAAAATAGTGAATCATAAATCACTGCCCCATCTTGTTATTTCTGTATGGGCAGGCAAAGGTAAGCCTGTGGGTTCAGATTTTTTCCTTCAATCGTTCTTTTATAATTGCAAGATGATGCCAGGTATGATAAATGGTGAAATAGCAAAGTTCCCTATGTGTTATTTTACCCAGCAGCGGATGAGGAGCAATATATTCATCCAGTTGTGGGTCATCCCATTTGGCCTGAATGGTTGTTGATAAACGTTGCAACGCTTTTGAGAAATCATTCAATATTTTTTCCTTGCCGATACTTGGTAAAGCAGGGTTTGGTATAAAACGTCCGCTTGCACGGCCACCTTGCTCCAGTTTCAATTTATATTTTCCTACCAGTTCATCATAAGTGCGGGAAGGCCGGTTGGGTTTGCCAACATAAAGCCGGATTATAAATTTAGGAAGCTTGAAAGCCGGAACTGTACTCTTTGCTGCAATTGTAAGGTGGGTAATATTTTGAGCAACCGACCATTTACCGGCGGGCTGATAAAAAAATAGTTCACTATTTACACCAGCACTAAAATGTGTAAGCTCTTTTGAGGCTTCAAGCAATTGCTGAATGATCTTTTCTTTGGATAGAATGTCTGGCATATCATTTTACTTCAAAGGTACCTTCAAATACTTTTTCTGCGGGGCCACAAAGCCAGATGTTTTCAAAATGGGTATCATCTATTTTGTCATATTCTACAGAGAGGGTGCCGCCCAATGTTTTTACTTCTACTTCATTAAATCCATTTTCATTATGAAAACAAACAAGGGCAGCCGCTGTTACCCCCGTGCCGCAGGAATGTGTTTCATCTTCCACACCCCGTTCATAAGTGCGGACAACAATTTTATCCACTTCACTCATTTGCTCAACGAAATTTACATTAATACCTTCATCCAGAAACTCTTTGCTGTTGCGGATTTCATGTCCCTTTTTATACACATCCAGATCCAGCACATTTGTTACCATTTTGACATAATGCGGAGAGCCGGTATCCAATATAAAATCGTTGTGAAATTTTCTGATAGCTTTTACATCTTTCATTTTCAGCGATACAATACCATCGGTATCAATTTCTGCCTCATGCACTCCATCTGTAGCCAGGAAACGATAGACTTCACGATGAATACCGAGATGATAGGCAAATTTTGTCATACAACGTCCGCCATTGCCACACATACTTCCTTCTTTGCCATCTGCATTGTAGTATTTCATTTCAAAGTCGAAACCAGGTTTTTCATTTAATAACATAAGCCCATCTGCCCCAATACCAAAACGGCGATTGCATAAATGATGGATCTGGTAACTTGTTAAACCGGAATATTCATTAGTTCTGTTGTCTGCCAGGATAAAATCGTTTCCTGTACCCTGATATTTATAAAAATGTAGTGTCATATAGCAAGTAAGGGGTTGGATAGTTAATTTAGAATTAAATATTTTCAGAGAATATGGTAATAAATTTTTGAATCAGGTTTTCTACCGTTGCTTTGCCGTCTTTTGAAAATTCCTGTTTTACACGGTTGGCTACAATAGCGTTTATGGCCAAACAATTATGTCCTAAAAGTTTTCCCAATCCATAAATAGCCGATGTTTCCATTTCAAAATTAGTAATACGGTGTTGACCAAAACGAAAATCGGTAAGCCGGTTAATAAGATTTGGGTTTTTTACTCCCAATCTTAATATCCTTCCCTGTGGCCCGTAGAATCCGGGACAGGTAACAGTAATACCCTGGTGAAAGTCTTTTACAAAATGTTTTATCAGTGATGCGGCTCCGCTGCTGATGTAGGGATTGCCAATTTGTCCATGAATCTGGGTATGTGTAACAAAAGAGTGGAGAAGTTCTTGTTCCTGATCATTTTGTTCGTGGCGGTAAAAATTGAGCAGGTTATCAACTCCAAGGCCGTGTGTGGATGCAACGAAACTATCCACTGGTATATCCGCCTGCAAGGAACCAGAAGTGCCGATACGGATGATGTTTAGTGATTTCAATTCTTTTTTTATTTCTCTTGTTTCAAAATCAATATTGAGCAACGCATCCAGCTCATTCATGACTATATCAATATTATCTGGCCCTATGCCTGATGATAAAACGGTCAACCTTTTTTTACCGATATACCCGGTATGACTTACAAATTCCCGGTGTTGCCTTCTTACTTCTACTGAGTCAAAATGCTTGCTTACTTCTTTTACCCTGTCCGGATCGCCTACGGTAATAACGGTTCCGGCAATTTCTTCCGGACGAAGGTCGAGATGATAGACAGCACCTCTTGGATTAATAATCAACTCTGATTCTGCAATACGGCTCATACAGTAATGTTTGAAGTAATGAATGGGTTCAATTATCAAAAATATCTTATTTTCGCTGCGATTCAAAAAAGGTCCTGTGGCCGAGTGGCTAGGCAAAGCTCTGCAAAAGCTTCTACAGCGGTTCGAATCCGCTCGGGACCTCTGAAAATGTATAAAGACCTGCTAAAACTTCATTAGCAGGTCTTTTACATTTTTGACCGTTGAAAAGGACTCATTCTTAAATAAAGATTCCTTTATTTCAATAAGCCATTTTGAAAACAGTAACCTACCTGATGAACCCAGGCAACGAATCAAAGTATTCAGCTTCTTTTGGGGTAAGCAGGTAATCCTTTAACCCAAATAAAATGGATTTAAAAGAAGTGTACAGCTGGCGGTTTAAATTTATAAGGGTAGAAATTTCCATTTCGCTAACACGATTGGCCAGGTTTTCTTTATAAAGCAATTGCAGTGTTTCAGAATATCCTGCAATTACTGATTGGTAAACAGCGGTTAATTCTTCAAAAGGATTTGCCCTTTTTTCTTTGTTAAGCATTGTCACGATTCGCTGGTAATGTGCCGGTAGCTTTTGCAGTTGCAAGGGAGTTATGATTTCCCATCGAAGTGATTCTTACCAAAAAGATAGGCCATCCTATGAATAAAGAATATGCTATTGGCGCTGCCAGCCTTACTGATTGTTTTATTATACCTCATGAAAATGATCCCGGAAGAATTTTTTGGTGTTGGCTCTTTTTATGAAGATTTTGAACAGGTAAGCGATGAGGAAGTAATTTTTTACCTGTATAAGTTAAAAGGCCTGCGAAAGACAGGATAATTCTTTTTTGCAAAGCAAGTAATTCTATTTCACCCGATACATATTTATTATTCTGTTTATTGCCGCCATTGAAGCTGGCTTAAGTTGATACTCTTTTATCAAATTGAAATATGGTTTCATTGTCTGACCAATCTCATCGGTTTTACTGACCATCATCGTTGAATTGGCCTGGTATCAAAATTATATTTGCGGTGTAAACAATAATTTTTAAACACTAAAAAAACAAGGAGGATATATGGGAACTCAATTATTAGCTAAATCAGGGGAAAGAATGCCGTCTGTATTTGATGATTTTTTTAAACCCTGGAATGAATGGTTTGATAATAGCGGTTTAATGGGTCGTACATTAAATGTACCTGCTGTGAATATTACGGAAAAAAAAGATGAGTACCAGGTATCACTGGCTGCACCTGGAATGAGAAAAGATGATTTCAAAATTGATGTGGAAGGCAATATGCTTACCATCAGCAGCGAAAAGGAAGAGAACAAAGAAGAGAAAGACAAAAAATTTACCCGGAAGGAGTACAGTTATTCATCTTTCAGCCGCAGTTTTACATTGCCTGAAGAAATCAATAAGGAAAAAATTGAAGCTAAGTATGAAGACGGAGTTTTGAAAATAGCATTGCCCCGTAAAGAAGAAGCTAAAAGACCTTCGGCGAAGCATATCGCTGTTAAGTAAGCCAACTAAAGAATGGTTTAACGCCCCGTCATATAGGGTGACGGGGCATTTTGCATTAATATATTTACTATGGCAGAATTAAATCTCTGGTTAGATTCTTATGATGATATTTATTCGGATTTCGACAGCCGTCATTATCTGAAACGAAGAATATCGGATGATTTTTTATATGAACTCCCTACCGAAATGAAGTATAAGGAACATCATGCCGGCGATAAGGTATTGCTGCTACCCCTTGAACGAAGGGATGAACCTTCGGAAAAAATTATTGCAGATAGCCTCACTGATTTTTTTAGCAGTCAGTTTCGTTTTCAACAGGATAAATGCCGGAAAAAATTAAACAAGGGCATCCTTCTTCTTGTAGCAGGAGTTATTATTATGCTGTTAAACTCATGGGTCAGTTTTAACTCCGGAGAATCATTTCTGACGACAGCTATTAAAGTACTGCTGGAACCTGCCGGATGGTTTTTACTTTGGGCAGCACTCGATTTTTTATTTTATGATTTTACCGAATTGAAAAAAGAACGAAATTTTTACAGAGAGCTTAGCGAAATGCATATTCATTTTAAATCTTCCTGAAAATCAATTTAGCCGGTTATTGACTACTATCAGAATTTTAGCTGATGAATATTCTTACTCTGGCTTATTGTCAATGGTAACTTCATACGAAATATATCAATTTTGAAAAATGCCCTGCAGAATATGGTAACTAATGACAAGCATATACAACCGGATAATATCCCGGTTATGGAACTTAGACAATTACAATATGAAAGCGATACCTGCAAACGGTTGCTGGGCTTTATTGCGGAAGAAAATATTCATCTTAAAAACAGGCTTTCAGAAATTCTTAAAACTGGGTTTAACGATAATTTGCTGGATGAACTGGAGAACTTTCATGGCAGGTTTGTGAGAGAAGACGAATTGATTCGTTTGCTCCGGAATAATGTGGCTGAACTGGATAACTTATTGGAGAGGGAAGTGTTTGAAGATGTAAAAATTGTCAAAGAAATTCGTCGAAAACTGAAGAATCTCTGTGATAATATACAAAATGTTCAGGAACGGTTCACCAGGTTGAAGCTGGAATTTAACAGTTTCATGTCTGAAAATATTTAGCAACATTAGCGGATTGTGTTAGCAGATAATCAGAGACTGATCACAATTCTTTTTTTTAATGATGCCCATCATTGCCCTTTAATTGTTTTACTGATAATTTGCTATCGTATCATTAAACAAAAAAAATGAAAACGATAAAATGGATTGTTGTTGCCCTGTTGCTGATGGCAGTGGGATGTACCACATCAAAAATTACCACATCATGGAAAGCGGACAATACCATTCCCCAAAAATATAATAAGGTATTGGTGCTGGGTCTT
>JANMFO010000253.1:0-2377 GCA_031374245.1 Chitinophagaceae bacterium
AACCAGTGGGTTTTCTTTTACTTCCGCTACATCAGGATAGGAAGATCTGTCAGCCCTTAAACCCACAGTCAATTTGAAATTTTTTGACATGGTGATTTCATCCTGTACAAATGCGGACATTTGCGCAAATTTAAAAGATGAGAAAGCCTGTGAATAATCTTTCTTTAATGAGTAGGTGTAAGCAAAGTCATTTGGTTTTACACCATTCTGAAAATCAGCAAAGGAATTAAACCGGTAATAACTTGCGCCAAATGGCTGAAAACCATTTATAGTTGTTGTGTTATCATACTGAAGACCTATCAGGATATTGTTTTTTCCCGCAGAAATTGTTAGGTTGTCTACAAATGAATAAATTTTAACATCTCTCAGGTTGCCATAAGTAAAAGGTTCAAACCCGAAAGAAGTAAATGGTTGTCCATCTTTCATAATATCAACAAAAGGGAATTCCTTACTGTCAGATGATCGGGGTTCGTTTTGGTTGTTGTAATTAGCCCTGAATGTATTTGATACCCTTGAACTGAAATTAGTATTAAGTTCAGCAGCCACTGAGTAAAAATTATAGTCCTGAAAATAGTTTGAATTTTTAAAATGCAGGGCATTTATATCATTTCGCCCCTGTCCATTTGAAAAATTAAAATTAAGGTTACCAGTTGAACCACTCATAGTTGCAGGGTCGCTGCTTTCTACCTGACTATAACGCAGGCTTAGTTTATTTTTTGGACTGATATTCCAATCTAAACGGGCTAATATTTTCCTCTTTTCTCCTTCAAGATCATATTTGTCATAAGCACCGGTTTCATATCCATATGTACTTCTGAGATAAGAACTGATAGCATCCAGCTCTGTAGTAGTTGGTCTGGCAATAATATTGGTGCTGCCATAAGGTGCGGTAGCAGTGGCAGCAAGTTTTGTTTGCCCGGGTGTAATTGTTTTCTCAGTTTCGTAATTGAAAAAATAAAACAACTTATTCTTGATTATCGGACCACCAATTCTAAATCCTTTTTGGTTGAATTGTAATTTCTGGCGAACAAAATATGCTTTCTCCACTCTGCGCCCCTGCATTGTTTCATTTCTCCAGTAATTATAAACAGAACCTGATACTGTATTTGTTCCGGAACGGGTAACTGCATTTATGGCACTGCCAATAAAACCTGACTGGCGCACATCAAAAGGCGTAATACTTACAGAAAATTCCTCAATAGCATCTAATGAAATCGGAGTGCCCTGGGCAGGTATTGTGCCACCGGAGGCAATACCAAATGTGTTATTAAAGTCAGAACCATCAACGGTTACATTATTTTGACGGGAATGGCCACCACCGATTGCCTGTCCGTTTGCCTGTGGTGCAATACGGGAAAGATCACCAAGGCTTCTGGAGATATTGGGAAGAACTGTTATTTCTCTTCTGCCGATATTGGTAACAGCACCGGTTCTGTTAGCATTCAGAATAGTGCTTCTTCTGCCGCCTGCTGTTAAAACAACAGTTTCAAGTGTGGCATCGGTTTTTGTCAGCGATGGTGATAACTGGGTAGTTTCTGCCAGTTGCAAATAAATATCCTCTATTTTTTCTGTCTTATAACCTACAAAGGTTATTTCAATACGATAAGGGCCGCCTACCCTCATGTTTAATATATTGAATGTACCGCCTGTACGGGTTACAGTAGTATATTTTGAACCTGAAGGCAGGTGCGTGGCTACTATTGTTGCCCCGTTAAGCGGTTCATCAGTAGCGCTTTTTACTGTTCCGCTTATTGCAGAAGTAGTTATCTGGGCAAATACAAACGGACTGGCCATTAAGGCTAAAGCAAAGAAAAAGACTATTCTCTTAAGCATATAGGTTGATTTTCGGTTGCAAAGAAAGGGAATATTTCCTAATTAAATATAGGCAAATATTAACAAATCCTGATTGTAAGATCAATGCCTTATAAGGACAGCCTCATCACCAATTTTGCTGCCTGCTCACCCTAAACATTATCTGCCAGACCTTTGTTACAATAACATTATCTGATATAAAGCAAAATGACCTGTAATATGCCGGAAGAGTAAAGCTTCTGGCATTTGCCGAAGTAGTATTTTTGCAAAAATCTGAAGACTGATGTTTGATTCTATTGAGAGTGCTATAGTGGATATTAAGCTCGGAAAATTGGTGGTTGTAGCAGATGATGAGGATAGGGAAAATGAAGGGGACTTTATTGCTGCGGCCAGCTCCATTACACCTGAAGCCATAAACTTTATGAGTAAGCATGGCCGTGGGCTTATCTGTGCTGCATTACCAGAAGAGCGGTGCGATGAACTTGGCCTTGAATTGATGGTAAATAACAATACAGCCCTTCATGAAACTGCTTTTACCGTTTCAGTTGACTTACTCGGGCATGGA
>JANMFO010000268.1:0-4818 GCA_031374245.1 Chitinophagaceae bacterium
ATTTATAAATTAGATATTGATGAACTGAATGCACAGATAAAAGGATTGGAAGCAGATATAAAACTGGTTAAGCATGATTTAAATAATTTGATTGACTTCGCTGTAGCTTATTATGAAAACCTGCTGAAGAAATATGGCAAGGGCCGGGAAAGAAAAACAGAAATCAAACAGTTTGAAATAATCGAAGCAAAGAGTGTGGCTATCGCCAATACCAAGTTGTTTGTAAACCGGGAAGAAGGATTTATCGGCACAGGGTTGAAGAAGGATGAATTGTTATTTGAATGTTCAGACCTCGATGATATTATTGTTTTTGCCAAACGGGGTATTATGAAAGTGGTGAAAGTGTCTGACAAAACATTTATCGGGAAAGATATTTTGCATGTAGCCGTATTTCAGAAAAATGATGAACGGACAACATACAACATGATTTATATGGACGGCAGCAATGGTAAAAGTTTTGCAAAGCGGTTTAATGTTACCGGTGTTACAAGAGAAAAGGAGTATTATCTTGTAAAGGAACATGAGAAAAGCAAGGTACATTACCTGAGTGTTAATCCCAATGGTGAAGCTGAAATTGTAAGAATCATTCTTACTCCGGGCTCAAAGGCACATAAAAAAGAATTAGAATACAATTTCGCAGAACTGGAAATAACCGGGCGCAGTAGTAAAGGAATAACGGTAACCAAATATGCTATCAAGTCTGATGGGGTACGGTTTAAAGAAGCAGGAAAGGCAACATTGAGCGGACGAAAACTTTGGTTCGATGAAAAATTCGGCCGCCTGAGTGCTGAAGAAAAAGGAATGTTTCTTGGCAGCTTTGAGCCAGATGACAGAATTTTAGTTTTATACAATGATGGTAACTATGAAGTAACCGACCAGGAGATGACCCAGAAAATTGATGCTGATAAAGTGTTGAGCATTTCAAAGTTTGACCCGGAAAAAATTATTACTGCTGTATATGTTGATAATGATAAGAAGCAATACATGGTAAAGCGTTTCAAAATTGAAACAAGCACTTTAAAAACAAAGTTCCTGTTTATTAAAGAAGGCGATGGAAACTATGTGGAAGCTGTTACTACCATGGATGAACCAATACTGGCTATGCAGCAGGGCAGAGGTGCACAAATAAGAAAAGCAAAACTGAAGATTACAAAAATTGCTGAAGTAACCGGCTACAGAACTGTAGGGACCAAGCTGGCTGATTTTAGTAAATCAACAGAAATGGAATGGGTAAAAGGGAAACAAGATAATCAGCCGGAATTGTTTGAATAAACTAGTGCTGAGGTGCTATTTGGGGTTCTTTCTTTTTATTCTGATGGTGGCATTTTTCTCCAGGTTGCTGGAAACCCGTAATTCAAATTTATTCTTACCATCATCAATAATCAGCAAGGCTGTATTCGGCGGTATCAGACCGAGGTTTTCCGCAAACATAGATATTTCATTAACTGCCTGCAGGCTGTCAAGAACAAGGTTCATTTTAATAGATTTATGGGTCAGTTTTTGATTATTTAAAATCAGCTGACGATTGTAAAATATAGAAATCATATCTCCATCAATTTCACCATTATCATACAGACTTACTTTTAATGAATCTGATTCCACTTCAATCTCGTTAACCACCACATTCTCTCTCTCGGTATATTGTTTTTCTGTTACATAGTTAACAACCTTTCGTTGAATAACGTTAGCTGACACCAGTGTATCATCATACGAAGGTTTCCAAACCTGCACCTGCTCTTTATATTCGCTGATGGCTTTCAGCACCGAATCCTTTTTGCTGATATCTGCATTCATTTTAAGGTTAAAGGCAATATCGGCACAGGTGTTTTTGTACTGCGGCATACCAATAAATGAACCAAGAAGAAAAGAACCACCTTTTGATACTCTTAAAGTAGCCTGCATATTCATAATGCAATCCACTTCAAGGTTGGAGAGAGAACCATAGTAAGTAACAGGAATATTATAGAGACTCAGTTGCCGGGTGGCAGCATTATAATTTCCTTTTACCTGCACACTCCGGTAAGTATTCTTAAAGTAATAGTTGAGTATACCTTTTACATAACCTTTCTCCGGTTGCAGCACTATTTCAACAAGGTAGTTACTGGCAGAGCTGTTTGTTTTTACATTGGCATAGCCATACCAGTAGCCAAATACAGATTGGGAATGGGAATGAAGGGAAATCAGTAAAAAAAGAATAACCAGTAATCGTTTCATATTAGTTAGTCGCAAATCTGCAAAAACCGTACTCAATCTGAAATGTTTCTGTAAATTATTTATTTCAGGTAGCGTTTCATTTCTCTTTCCACGTCTTTTTGCTTGATACTTTCACGCTTATCGTGGAGCTTTTTACCCTTTGCAAGGCCTATTTCAATTTTAGCAAGGTTTTTAGAATTCATAAAAATCCGGAGCGGTACCAGGGTGTAGCCTTTCTCTTTCAGCTTAGCTACTATTTTAGTAATCTCTTTTTTATGCAGCAGTAGTTTTCTATCCCTTACCGGGTCATGGTTATTCATATTGCCGTGGGAGTATTGGGCAATATTCAACGATTTTAGCCACACCTCACCATCATCAATAAGGCAGTAGCTGTCATTAAAACTCACTTTCCCCGTCCGCATCGATTTTATCTCCGTTCCCAGCAATACCATGCCTGCTTCATATTTTGTGTCTATGAAGTATTCGTGGTACACCTGCCTGTTTTTTATCTCTGTCATCCGTAAAATAAAATAAGAGGTAAAAATACCTCTTACTGATTAATTATTCGTTGATGTTTTTTCAAATCAATTCTTAAAAAGTGTCAGCACCGTACCAAGTTTATTTTTCAATTCTTTTCTTGGCACAATAAAATCTAAGAACCCATGCTCCAATATAAATTCACTGCGCTGAAAACCCGGTGGTAAATCTTTTTTAATTGTTTCTTTAATAACTCTTGGTCCTGCAAAACCAATCAGTGCGTCCGGTTCAGCAATATTCAAATCGCCCAGCATGCCGAAGGAAGCGGAGATGCCACCAAAGGTCGGGTCAGTTAATAAAGATATGTAGGGAAGTTTGGCATCACTCAGTTGCGATAGCTTGCCGCTGGTCTTTGCTAATTGCATCAGCGAAAAAGCACTTTCCATCATTCTTGCTCCACCGCTTTTGCTTATCACCATGTACGGCATCTTATTCAGAATGCAGTAATCAACTGCCCTCGAAAATTTTTCTCCCATCACACTTCCCAGCGAGCCGCCGATAAATTCAAAATCCATACAGGCAATTACCAGGTCATTACCATTTACTTTGCCTACAGCCACCCGCATAGAATCTTTTAAATCTGTTTTACTCCAGATATCTTCCAGCCTTTTTTTATACGGCTTCAGGTCAGTAAATTCCAGGAAGTCTTTACTACGGATATTATCAAACAACTCAACAAACTCATTGTTATCAAACAGCAGTTCATAATAGTCGCTGCTGTTAATACGATGATGAAAAGTACATTTAGGGCAAACAAAAAGGCTTTCCCTTAATTCCGTAACGGTACATATAAAATTGCAATCCGGGCATTTCACCCAAAGTCCTTCCGGCGTTTCTTTCTTTTCAGAGGTCTTGGTGTTAATCCCTTTTTTGATGCGTTTAAACCAACTGGCTTTTGTCTCTTCCGTCTTTCCTTCTTCACCCGCCAGGTTGGCATCAAAGTCTTCAATTTCTTTTGCCATAACCGATTAGTTAGCTACAAATATAGAGAAGTTTGTGGTTTATAGTGGGTGGTTTATAGTTGGTTTATATTTCAGATAAATACTAACGATTATTCGGTTTAAGGATTTTTTTTGCAAGCTGTATTACTACTATCATCGCCTGTTTCAAGTTTATCCTGAGGTAACGAAGGGCACACTTCTGCTGCATGAATTCTATTAGACATTTTGCAGCATCCCGATTTTAATAGGGAAATTCTGTTCGCTATTCAACAAATGGTAACAAGTCACTTTTATTTCAACCAGGAAAATCCGGAATAGTACAACTACAAATTGGAAACCACCAACTTCAAACTACTTCTTCAACACATTCTCAAATAACTTAAAAATTCTTTTATACTCATCTGTCCAACTGCTTGGTTCTACAAATCCATGGTCTTCCATCGGGTAGCTGGCCAGCTCCCAATTATCTTTTCCTAATTCAATTAAACGTTGTCCTAATTTAACGGCATCCTGGTAATGTACATTTACATCCACCATACCATGACAGATAAGTAAGTTGCCTTTCAATCCTTCCGCAAAATAGTAAGGCGAACTTTTTCTGTAGGCCAGACTATCATTGAATGGTTCATTCAGAATATTAGCGGTGTACCCATGATTGTAGTTTGCCCAATCTGTAACAGGACGCAATGCTGCACCTGCTGCAAAAACATTTGGTTCGTTAAACATTCCCATCAATGAAATAAAACCACCATAAGAACCACCATATAAGCCAACGTTTTTTGGATTCACACCAAATGTTTTAACGAGGTAATTGGCTGCATCCACATGGTCACTTAAATCTTTTCCACCCATGTGGCGATAGATGCCCGTTCTCCAATCTCTTCCATAACCGGCACTACCACGATAATCAATGTCCATTACATAATAGCCATTATCAGCCAGCATATTATTAAACATATACTCCCGGAAATAACTGCTCCACCATTTATGTGCATTTTGCAAATAGCCTGCACCATGCACAAACAGCACCGCCGGTTTATTGGGGTCAGGCTTGGCTGGTTTGTATAATCTTGCATAGACCAGTACTCCATCTCTTGCAGAAAATGTTATTACCTCAGGGTCTTTCCAGGTGTATGATTTGAATTCG
>JANMFO010000277.1:0-7136 GCA_031374245.1 Chitinophagaceae bacterium
AAATCAATCGGATTAATGCTGGTAGCAGCATTAGTATTTAATGTTTCTTTTGCACAGATGAACGAAAAGACTGTAGAAGTAGGTGGTGCTCCTATGTATCCTTCTAAAAACATCGTGGAAAATGCTGTAAACTCTAAAGACCATACTACACTGGTAGCTGCAGTAAAAGCTGCCGGACTGGTAGAAACGTTGATGAGTGCAGGCCCTTTCACCGTATTTGCTCCAACAAATGCTGCTTTTGGTATGTTACCTGCCGGTACTGTTGAAGCACTGGTAAAGCCAGAAAACAAAGCTAAATTGACCGGTATCCTTACTTACCATGTTATTGCCGGTAAATTAGACGCAAAAGCAATTGATGAAAAAATCAAAGATGGTAATGGTGCAGCGGAGTTGTCTACTGTAGCTGGTGGTAAATTATGGGTGATGAAGAAAGGGAAAAAATATATGCTTAAGGATGAAAATGGTGGGATGGCTACTATTACAATCTCCAATGTATATCAGAGCAATGGTGTGATACATGTGATAGACCATGTAGTTCTCCCTAAGTAAGTTTAAGAAATTGTTACCACCATATTTAATTTTAGGTAAAGGTCAAACCAGAGCCGGTAGTCCAATGTTGGATACTGGCTTTTTTATTTGTCACACGCCTGACATTCTGTTTGCATACAAATGAACAACTTACAGATTCTTTTGTCGTATCTTTTATAAATAAACCAACGTAAAAAAGCTTATACTGTATGAAGAAAATGGTAAACAAACATCCGTTGGCCATTCGTTGGTTTCATTGGATTAATTTTCCGGTGTTGGCAATTATGATATGGAGTGGTTTATTGATTTACTGGGCCAATGATGTTTATAAAATTGGCTTTGGTGATAAGACATTGATTAAATTTTTCCCTGAAAATTTTTACCAGGTATTAAATGTTCCTTTCCGCCTTTCAGAAGGAATGGCTTATCATTTTGTTTTTATGTGGCTGTTTTTTCTAAATGGGATTGCTTATGTTCTTTATACAGCTATATCTGGTGAATGGAGATTATTGTTGCCGAACCGTCATTCATTCAAGAAGGCATGGCAGGTATTGCTGCATGATTTGCGTATCAGAAAAACAGCACCTGCTATTACCGGAAAATATAATGAGGCGCAGCGTATTGCTTATTCAGCCATTATTGTAATGGGTATTGGTTCTATTTTAACAGGTCTGGCTATTTACAAACCTGTACAACTGGGATGGTTGTGTGCTATGATGGGTGGATATAAAATGGCCCGCATCTTACATTTTGCATTAACGATTGGCTATGTATTATTCTTTTTGGTACACATCATACAGGTTATACTGGCCGGCTGGAATAATTTCCGGGCAATGGTTACTGGATTTGAAGTAAAGAAAATTAAAGAAGAACAGACTGGAAACAAAACTGAAGAACCAGTAAAATAATATAGTTATGGCAAATTTTTTTAAACCCTTTATTACTAAGAACTCAAAGCTGAATACCGACCAGCTTATTCAGAAGAAAACGATTCTATCATTTTTTTTCTTTTTTGTCTTTGCCTTCTCTGCTTTTTTAGGATGGAGATGGTTACGGCATCAACCAACAATTTCGGGTAAAACGAATACTCCTATCCGGAAAGTATTGAATACAAATGAAGCCATTTTCAATGGGTTGTTATCTGATAAACATTTAACAAAGGAATATCCATTATCGTTAGCTGCTAATCCTGCAAGAGTAAATGGCGATTTAGGATTGAAAACTAAATTCGACCCAACTACTTGGGCAATGAATGTGATAAGAGCAAAAGGTGATACGTTGAAAATAAGTCTTGATGATATTAAGAAACTACCTAAAACTGAAATCGTTTTCAATTTTAAGTGCATCGAAGGCTGGAGCCAGATAACCCATTGGGGCGGTGTTCGGTTTTCTGAATTTATGAATACTTATGGTTTGAGTGAAGAGTCAGCAATGGAATACCTCGGCCTGGCAACACCGGATAAAGAATATTATGTGGGTATTGATATGCGCAGTGCCATGCATCCACAAACATTGCTTTGTTATGAACTGAATGGTAAACCTCTCCCACTTAACCAGGGTTATCCGTTACGATTAATTATTCCGGTGAAGTATGGAGTGAAAAGCCTGAAGCGGATTGGCGATATGTATTTTTCGAATAAAAGACCACCAGACTATTGGGCTGATGTAAAAGGCTATGATTATTTCTCAGGGTTGTAAATCCTCAGCCATCTTAAAGGAGTACTTAGTTCAATAGAGTCATTGACTGTAGAAAAAAGTAGTAATAAAATCTGTGTTAATCCGTGTAATCTGTGGCTGAGATTTTTACCAACCACTTGCCAATACATCAGCCAGATGCATGGTCTTCAAATTATAGCCTTTGTGTTTGATATATCCCTGCAAGTGCATCAGGCAGGAATGGTCGGTTGAGATAAGATACTCTGCACCCGTAGCTAAAGCATTCTCTACTTTTTGCTCGCCCATGCCAATAGATATAGCTTCAAACTTTACAGCGAAAGTGCCACCAAAACCACAACAGGTTTCTACATCATTCATCTCTGTTATTTCCAAGCCTTTTACGTTTGATAATAGTTTTCTTGGCTCTTCTTTTATTTTACATTCTCTTAATCCTGCACAGCTGTCATGGTAGGTTGCTTTTCCTTTCAGGCTGGCACCTACATCATCTACTTTTAGTATTTCAATCATAAATTCCGAAAACTCAAAAATGCGTTTGCTTGTATCTACCACCTTGTGATGGATAGATGAGTTTTCAAACAGTTTTGTATAGTAGTTGCGAATGAAGCCTGCGCAACTGGCACTGGGAGTAACGATACAATCACTGCCACTGAAATCTTTAATGAATTTGGTACAAACCGATTTGGCTTCATCCCAAAAACCGGCATTGAAGGCGGGCTGGCCACAACAAGTCTGTGCCGTGTTATAACTAACAGTACATCCTGCTTTCTCCAGTACCTTAATCATATTGAATGCTGTATCAGGATAAAGCTGGTCAACAAAACATGGTATGAATAGCTGAACGTTCAAGTGTTCTTATTTCTTAAATGAATTAACAAGAGAAATCATTTTGATTGCTGTTATCGCCGCTTCTTCTCCTTTATGTCCATGCTTACCCCCTATTCTTTCGTTGGCTTGTTGTTCATTGTCTACCGTCAACACACCAAAGATTGTAGGTACAGGTAAGCTAAGATTTAATTGCAACACCCCATCAGTAATGAATTTGCATACATAATCGAAATGCGGTGTATCACCCCGAACAACACAACCCAATGCAACGAAAGCATCCGGACGATTTTTCTTTCCTGCATTTTCCCAATAGCTTTTGATGGCAAAAGGTATTTCTACCGCACCGGGAACGGTCAAAACTATAATTTTCTTTATCCCATTTTTTTCGAGCAGTGCAATACAACCTCTTTCTAACTGGTCAACGATGGCGGCATTCCATTCCGTTTTCACCAAAACGATACAGGCATCCTTATTCAGAATGCCTGTAGCTATATTTAAAAGTTTGCTGTTGGTAATATCAGCCATAATTAGTTATTCGTATTATAAACTCCTAATTGTGCCAGGTAGCTGTCTGCTTCAGATGCCTGTTGTGTTTTAGGAAATTTCTCTTTTAATTCTTTATACAAAGCAATTGCTTCTTTGGAATCTTTCATTACTCTGTCAGCAAAATATGCTGCTGAAAAAAGATATTCTGCAGAACTGGCTTCATCTTTTTCAAAATGAGCAGCTGCTTTTTTGTAATAGCTCAAAGCATCTGAATTTTTTCCAAGGTCTCCATACGCGTCACCCAGCAATTTGTAAGCCCTTGCCTGGATAGGTTTGGAATCACCACTGAATTTTTTAAGGTATTTAATAGCCTTATCATTATCATTCAGCTTAATGTAGCAACTACCAGCATAAAAGCTAGCCATGTTACCTGCATCAGTACCGCCGTACTTATCAATCACTTTCAGGAAACCCCAGTTCTGGCCATCGCCATTCAGGGCAAGGTTTACTGAGTCCATACGGAAATACTCTTCTGCTTTCCACATAACTTCAGCACCCTTCACTTCTTGCGGCTTCTTAAAGAAATTCTGGTAAACATAATAACCACCAATGGCAAGGATGATAACAGAAGAAACAGCAACTAATGGCTTACTGTACTTTCCCCAGAAATCTTTTGCTTTGGCAATCACCAGCTCATCGCTGTTCGACAACTCTTCCACATTTTTCTTGTCTGACATATACTTGTTTTCTATTTATAATATTTGTTAGTAATACTTTTTGGGTTAAATGTTTTTTCCAAACTCCCCTTTAGGGGTTGGGGCTAGTCAATAATAAACGGATAGTTCTGATCCATATACACATCTTTCAGTACTTCACTATCATCCGGCCATGGGCTTTCTTCAGCAAACTTTACAGATTCTTCCACTATCGCATTCACCCGTTGATTAATCGCTTCTATTTCTTCAACGGTCGCAAATTTATTATCCATGATAGTTTTTAAAACCATCTGGATAGGGTCTCTGCCTTTGTATTCGTCTACTTCTTCTTTGGTTCTGTACTTCTGCGGGTCACTGATGGAGTGACCTTTGTAGCGATATGTTTTTATCTCCAGCAAAGTTGGCCCGCCTTTTTCTCTTGCCCTTTTCACTGCCCGGCCCACACCTTCATGCACCGCTTCAGGACTCATTCCATCAATCGTATCAGCAGGCATTTCGTAGCCATCTGCCAGTTTATAAATATCAATTACGTTGGAAGTACGTTCTACCGAAGTACCCATAGCGTAGTTATTGTTCTCGCAAATAAAAATTACAGGCAACTTCCATAACATGGCGAGGTTGAATGTTTCATGCAAAATTCCCTGGCGGGCTGCACCATCTCCAAAGTAACAAAGCACCACATTATCAGTACCACGGTATTGTTCTGCAAAAGCCAGACCTGCACCTGTTCCAATTTGTGCACCCACAATACCATGACCACCAAAGAAACCGACATCTTTACCAAAGAAGTGCATACTTCCACCCTTTCCTTTGGCACATCCTGTTGCCTTACCATACAATTCGGCCATACAACTATTCACAGAAACACCTTTGGCAATCGCCAATCCATGGTCACGGTAAGAAGTAATCATCAAATCTTCCGGACGGGTACTGGTCATACAACCTGCGGCAATGGCTTCCTGCCCGATATAAGCATGATAGAAACCACGGATTTTACCATCCATTTTGTACTTCTCTTCCGACATCAGTTCAAACTGGCGGATGAGTTGCATTAACTCATACCAGTACAGGTAAGTTTCTTTAGAAAATTTTGCAGCCACCGGCATAGAAATTTAGGTCGCAAAAATAAGGGGAAAAAAGGAATTTTAAAGCGGTGATTTTGAGAGGATAATCAGGGTTCTGTTCCCTGTTGAATCGTTCCTTGCGTCGCACACTTTTACTGAGGGAATTCTTCCCGGCATTTTGCCTCATTCACATAGATATGTAAGAGTCTTTGCTTTTGTACTATTGGGCCTCATCCCGACCTTCCTCCTTGAAGTGAAAGCCATCTTAGCACAGCCCTCGCTTTTCAACTTTTTATTACTGTAATCATTTTTTCTTTTCTGCGAATTTGAGCCTCAATAAACTCTATTTAAACAATCGGAGTCTAAAGCCCTCCTTGGAGGGGTTTGGGGAGGCTCCCTTATATTGCAGTTCCAAAATGCTTTTCCTCAAAAACATATCACTGCTTCAATTCAAGAACTATAATAACCGGTCGTATGATTTTACAGACCGGATTATCGGTGTTTGTGGCAAAAACGGGGTGGGCAAAACCAACCTGCTGGATGCAATTCATTATCTCTGTTTTACCAAAAGCTATTTTATCCGGCAGGATGGCAATAATGTGCAGCATGGTAATGCCGGTTTCCGGTTGGAAGGGCATTTTGAATTGCACGATAAACCGGAAAAAGCAGTTTGTATTTTGCGGGAAACAGGACGGAAAGAATTTTCAGTAAACGAAAATCCATACAATAAATTCTCACAGCATATTGGCCGTTACCCTTGTGTGGTCATTGCTCCGGACGATGCTGAACTGATAACCGGTGACAGCAAAGAACGACGGACATTTCTTGATGCATTGCTTTGCCAGTTAGATGCAGAGTATATGCAACACCTGATTGTTTATAAGAAAATACTGGAGCAACGGAACTCTTTGCTGAAATCATTTGCTGAAACTGGTGGGCGCAATTTTGAATTACTGGATGTACTGGATGAACAACTCATCAAGCCAGGTGATTACATTTTTGATAAGCGAAAAGAATTTCTCGTTTCTTTTTTGCCGATAGCCAAGCATTTGTATAATGATATTTCCCAGCAATCGGAAGATGTGAACCTGTTTTATGATAGTGAATTACTGCAAGCTTCGTTATCAGAATTATTAAAAATAAACAGGAACAAAGATTGTTTTTCTCAACGAACCACTTCCGGTATTCACCGGGATGACCTGGATATACAACTCAGCAACCAGCCTTTTAAAAACATTGCTTCGCAAGGGCAACGAAAAAGTTTGTTGTTTGCGCTGAAACTGGCGGAAATGGAAGTATTGAAAAAAGAAAAAGGCTTTGCTCCTCTCCTGTTGCTGGATGATGTGTTTGAAAAACTAGATGAAGACCGCATCAGTAATTTGTTGAATAAAGTTTGTGTTGAGAATGACGGACAGGTTTTTATTACAGATACGAATGAGGAACGGCTAAAGCAGCATTTGGATGCATTAACGGTGAAATACCAATTACTTGAACTTTAAGTTTGTCTCTGAAAGATGGGACTGGGGTTTAGAATTTACAAAATCGAAGTAAATTAACAATAACACGACAACTATAAACTACAAACCATAAACTACAAACTTCTACCTTTGCCTCATGGGTGAATATTCTATCGGCGATGCAATGAAAAAATTTCTGGAAAGCAGCCGCATTAAAGGCGGCATACAGGCTTTACAGATAGAAGATGTGTGGGAAGATATTATGGGAAAAACCATTGCCCGCTACACCGATAAACTTCAGATTATCGGAGACAAATTAATAATAACTACCAATGTAGCTCCGCTGTAGAATGAATTGATTTACCAGAAAGAAAATATTAAAC
>JANMFO010000123.1:0-5155 GCA_031374245.1 Chitinophagaceae bacterium
CCGGCCGGTTAATACCCCGGTAAATAAGTTTGCGGGCAGTTCTTATCTTAATGCTATCATCCAACTGGTTGCTCAACCGGGAGATAAGTTCAGATTTTTGTTGTGTAGTGACATTTCCTTCTACGTCCACATTATATTTGAATACAAAAGGCTGATTTTTGGGATAATTTTTAGGGACAACACCGCAGGATGCCAGGAAAATAACAGACACAGCCCCCATAACCTGCAGGATTTTTTTATAGCTCAATAACCGGGTGGCTGACATAAATATAAAAAGAGTATATGCTTAGTAAATCGAAGACCAAATATATCCAAACTTTGGGCCAGAAAAAATTCAGAGATGAGGAAGGATTGTTTATTGCCGAAGGCCCTAAAATCGTAAAAGATTTGCTGGAAGAAAAAGCAGTAACTATTAAAGCCATTTATGCCCTGAAAGAATGGATAGATGATAACAGAAAGTTAGTTGGTGGAACGGAGTTGGTAGAAATAGAAGAAGCAGATTTAGAAAAAATTTCACAGCTTAAAACACCGAATAAAGTAGTAGCTGTTGTTCAGCAGTTTGATGCTGTAAAAGAAATTACAGCCAGCAACAAAATCACCCTTGCATTGGATGGCATACAAGACCCGGGCAATATGGGTACTATTATCCGCATTGCTGATTGGTTTGGGGTGCAGCAAATTGTTTGTAGTAATGATTCTGCAGATATCTATAATTCCAAAGTAGTACAATCAACGATGGGTAGCATTGCCAGGGTAAAAGTTTTTTATACTGACCTTGAGCAATGGCTGCGGGAACAAAAAGGCATCAGTATTTATGCTACCACATTGGAAGGAAAGCCAATTGGCAGTATTGGAAAAATTAAAGAAGGAATTATTGTTTTTGGTAACGAATCAAAAGGTATCAGTCTGGCAGTAATGAATATTGCTACTGATAAAATTACCATTCCCAAAAAAGGTAAAGCAGAATCATTGAATGCAGGGGTGGCGGCGGGGATAGTTCTTTCGCATTTGGTTTCCCACTAAGACACAAAGGTCACAAAGTATTTCTATTGGTGTTCTTAGTGCCTTCGTGGGAAATACCCTTACCTGAACTGTATTGCCTTCACCGGTTGTATTCTTCTTACTATCAATGTAGGTATCATCAGCACGGCAAAACAAACGACCAATGTACCGGCACAAATAGCGGCCACCTGCCACCACACAATTTTTACAGCGGCCGTACTCATGTAATATGCTTCTTCTTTCAATTTGATGAAACCAGTGGCTTGTTGCAGGTATAATAAACCAAGTCCGATAGCAGCACCGATGATGATTCCGGTAATGGTAATTAGAATAGAATGACGAAGAAATATTTTTTGTACCGTCCAGTCGGTAGCTCCGAGAGATTTTAAAATGCCTACCATTTTTATTCTTTCCAATACTAAAATGATAAGGCAGGTAATAAGATTTATAACGGCAACAATCACCATAAAGCTAATCAATACATTACGAGTAGTGTCCTGCATGTTTAGCCAATCAAAAATATTGGGGGAAATATTTTTTACACTCACCGTATTCCATGTCAATGGAAAATTATTCAGTTCATAAATCTCATTTACGGTAGTATCAATCTTTTTGTAGTCATTCAGAAAAATTTCATAGCCGCCTATTTCATCGGCCTGCCAGTCATTCAATCGCTGAATGAGTTTTATATCACCAATCGCAAATATTTTATCATATTCTTCAATACCTGTTTTGTAAATACCGGTTATCGTTAGTTTATCAGGACGGATATTGGGCATTCCTTCCTGTCCCGGTTCGTTTTTATCAGGACGGATAAAGTAAATGAGAATTTTATCATTCAGCTTCAGTTTCAATTGTTCGGCGGTATAAGCTGAAATCATTATCTCTCTGCTGTAGGTACTGTCATTAAACTGAATTGGCCGTCCTTGTTTGATAAAGGGTTGCAGGTGTTTGAAATCATAGGTGCTATCAAACCCTTTTACCATCACACCTTCTATTTCTTCTTTCGTTTTCAGGATGGCATATTTGGTAGCAAAAGGATGAATACTTTTTACTTCTGGATTCCGGCTTATTTCTGTTGCCAGCGAATCATTTTTAATGATTGGGGTTTCTTCGGCAATGATAGACCGGTCGGGCTGCCGTTCCTGCACACGGATATGCCCCCAGAAGCTGAACACTTTCTGGCTCACTGTTTCCTGGAAACCATTAGCCAGCGACATAGTAACAATCATTACCGCCACACTGATAATGGTAGCCACCACCGATAAGCGGATAATAAACCGGGAAAATGATTTCTGTCCACCCATGCTGGTGGAACGATTAAATGCTATACGGTTTGCTATAAAGCCTGCAACCTTCAAATTAAATTGTTTGTCTTCTTCAAAAATAAGGTGGTAAAAAAGATTTCTCCTTCTTTTTAACTGATTTTTGCAATATTGTGAACGAATTATCAGCAATAAACCCCGGATGAAAAAACTTCTCTTAGCAGTTCCTCTTTTATCAATGTTTGTTGCTACGGCACAACAGCCAGATTATATATACAAACCCAATATCCATTCGGTAAAATTGTATAAATCTGGCGACATCTACAGTTACCCGGTAATGACGCTAAATAGCAATGACCAACTCGAACTCCATTTTGATGATATAGATGCCGATGTAAAATATTATTATTACAGTTTTCAGTTGTGTAATGCAGATTGGATACCTGCCAATGTGCAGCCCTTTGATTATACCCGTGGTTTTCTCAGCAACCGGATTACCAATTACCGCAATTCATCGTTAACACAAAGCCGCTATACACATTACCAGGCCGTTTTTCCTGAAAGAGGTTCAGCACCCACCAAAGGTGGTAACTACCTGCTCAAAGTTTTTTTGAATGATGATACTTCCAAACTGGCCTTCACCAAACGTTTTCTGGTAGTCAATAGCAGGTTATCTGTTGGTGCACAAATATTACAACCCTACAACGGCAATTTTTTTAATACCCACCAACGGGTACAGGTAACGGTCAATACCAATGCCGGACAAATCAATGCTTTCTCGCCACAAGATTTAAAAGTGGTGATTGTACAAAATAATATCTGGGGTTCATCATCACTGTTAGAAAGGCCAACTATTTTCCGGGGTAATTATTTTGAATACAGTGATGAAGAAACGACCAGCTTTCCTGCAGGCAAGGAGTGGCGGTGGATTGACCTGCGCAGCCTGCGCCTGATGAGTGAACGAATGACGAAACTACTGGATAGCGACACCAGCAGCCGGGTAGATGTATTTGTGAAACCTGATGGGGAACGCCGCCAGCAGGTTTATGTGTATTATCGTGATATCAACGGCATTTACACCATCGAAAACCGTGACAATAGCAATGCCCTCTGGCAAAGCGATTATGCATGGACACATTTCACTTTCGTTCCACCCGGCAACCGGCCGCTTGAAGGAAAGAATATGTATATATTCGGCGAACTCACCAACTATGCACAGGACGAATCATCCCGCATGGATTTTAATGAAGAAAAGGGGGTGTATGAAAAAGCCTTGTTGCTGAAACAGGGATACTATAATTACTCTTACGTAACCAAACCCATAAAGAAACAACCCGGCAATGCTGTATCACTCGAAAATACAGAAGGCAATTACTGGGGTACCGAAAATGGTTATATGATAATGGTTTATTTCCGCCCCTTTGGTGCAAGGGCCGATGAGCTGGTAGGTTTTACAAGAGTGAATTCTACTTTTCAGCGTTGATGTGTAAAAAATAAAAACAATTAGTATTAAGTTTGGAAAAATCAAAAAGCTTCCACTTCAAAATTTTTCGACATCGGGCAAATTATTTTAAGCACAGATAATGGAGTAGCCGAGCAAATAAAATGGAACAACCCCAGTTTTTACTATAGCGGCGAAATGAAACCCTTTGACCCTAAAGAATATAAAAGGGATTTAATAGTAATGAATTTGCACAAAGGCAGAATAATGCTGGTATTCCCCAGCGGTGCTAAAGTAAATGATACATCCGGTTTATTGGAAGGTGATTACAAAGACGGCAGACGCTTGGTCATCTTTACAGATATGAAAGATGTAAAGGCAAAGGAAAAGAATCTGCAGGTGGTGATAAAGAAATGGCTGAAACTGGTTGATAAATAATTGTCTTCAACGGAAAGCGAAATAGAAACCTATATCATGTCAGCCCGACTTTCGTTAAAAACTTAATGGAGACCCCAATTTTTACTAAGTAGTTATTCTTATTATCTGTAAATGGTTTTGCTTTTTTACAATTAATTATTATTTATACAGTTTGGTAGAAGGAAATAATTAAAACAAGTACTACCGGACCTATGTAAACAATTTTACCCTTATACATTTTAATCTAAAACCCAATTTTTATGAAGAAAACGCTTACCCTGCGTAATGCACTTACGCTTTCATTTTTTGCCACCATTTTGTTTGCTGCATGTTCAAAAGACAAAGCAGAAATTCCAAAAGACAATCCCAGTATAACAAATACTACTGAGGCAACTTCAAATACTATAACCAGTAATTCAGGTAAAAGCCAGACAGGAAATTCGTTATGGAATGGCCGGGTACATATTATAAGAGAGAGTTTTGATAGTGAAGATGATATTCAAAGAGGAACAGTTAGTTTAGCTGTTACTCCTGCAGATGCACTTTATGGAGTAATCATTTATAATGACAACTTCGCTGCAGAAATCTATCCAACTGATGGAACAGGTCTTGTTTCATTTGATAGAATACCTGCAGGCTCTTACAATGTAATGGTAATACCGGGACTTGATAATTACAAGAAGTCTTTTGTTTCAGATGTGCAGGTTGCTGAAAATGCAAATACAGATCTGGGAACAATCACACTGGAATATTAAGCATTGGCATTTTTACTTTTAGATACTCATTTAGAAATAAAATAGCCCCTTTAATCAGGGGCTATTTTATTGATACAGCATATGTTTTGAAATATGACTTAGGTCTTCGAAATATTAATTTTAGTAACGTCTGTCTTGGATAAAATAAAGGAAACAATCACCAAATACTTAAAGGCTCAATCCCTTATCTTTGCGGCGGCAGGTCTTACACGACCAGCTCCTGCTGAACCCTCCCAGGGCCGGAAGGCAGCAAGAGTAGGTGGTTGAGCGGTGCG
>JANMFO010000334.1:0-3214 GCA_031374245.1 Chitinophagaceae bacterium
CAGACGAAGCAGCTTCCATCTTATTAGACGTTTTATCAATCTGCGTATTCAGGTAACTGTAGGCAAGGTAAGCACCTAATCCAATTACCAGACCGGTGATTGAAGTAATCAATTTGGTATAAATACCACCCGCAATTGTACCTACTTCAAATTCATTGGTAGAAGTTATTTTCGAAAACAACTGCATCAATCCGACCAGTGTACCCACAAAGCCAAAGATGGGAGCAGCTTTGGAAACAACTGATAAAACACCAAGATTTTTTTCCAGTTTATACATCTCCAGTGTACCCACATTATCCATACTCTTTTCAATACTATCAATCGGTTTACCAATGCGCTGTATTCCTTTATCAATAATCCGGGCTACCGGTGTATTATTATTCTTGGCAAAATTTCTGGCGGCTGTCACATTACCGCTCACTATATTATCCCGGATAATATTCATGAAGTTGTCGTCAATCTTGGCAGCATTGCGGATGGCAATGGTACGTTCGGCAAAAACATATACAGCCAGAAGCATCATAATGGCGAGTGGAATCATAATCCATCCCCCCATTTTTAATAATTCAAAAAAACTTAATGTTCCATCGTGGTTGGAGTCACCGGCAGCGAACTTTGTTGTTTGTGCTAATGTGTCAACAATCTGTAGAAGGTCAATCATAATTACTATTCTTTAGGTGTAAAAGTAGGTGATGCCTGTTAATTTGCTTTTAGTCGGTTTTCAACAGTTCTTAATAACAATTTCAATGAACGTAAAAAACAATGCCACGTTGTACGGAGTAGTGAGGTTTTAGAGTTATTTAACAACAAAAGCCGGGAAAGTCAGATAGACGGAAAGTCCGAAAGCATATTTACTATCAGCCACTTCCTTACTGAATTTTAATTATTATAATCAAGGAAATACAAAGTCCGAAAGATGATTCAATTAAACTGAATCGTCTTTCGGACTCCCGGACTTACCGGCTTTCAGACTATAATTCTCCTTTCGTTCCTGCTTGTTTTACCATTAATGCCTGAATCTGCTTCATAGTTCCTTCCATACCATCAGGGCTGCCATCAAGGAAGATAACGTTGCCTTTTCCATACTCAGCAAAATTCTTAATGGCTTCTGTCCACATACTGAACAATATTACATTGGTATCCAAATTGGCCTGCTTCATTTGTTCTGCAGCTTCTGACATACCTTTTGCCACTTCCTGGCGGAAAAGGGCAACACCTTGTCCACGAAGACGGGCTGCTTCTTTTTCTGCTTCAGCAGCAATCTTAGTAGCATTACCATCCGCCTCGGCAGATTTTGTTTTGGTAATCAATAATGCCTGTCCTTCATTTTCAGCAGCAGCTTTCAGGTTGTTACTTGCTACCACTTTGCTCATGGAATCTAGAATTACTTTATCGAACGTAATATCATTTATCTGTAAATCCTGTAAATGATAACCCCAGGTTTCCAGTTGCTGGTCTATTTCCAATTTTACATATTCCACAATTTCTTTACGAAGTGCCAGTATTTCCGCCTGCTTTTTAGTAGCAACAAACGAACGGATATTCCCTTCAATCGTTCTTATCAATGCCTGCATCAGGTCTTTATCAGCAAAGAATTTAAAAGCTACTTTCTTAATTGTTTCTTCCTCCGCATTTTGCACAGAATACAGCAGCATACTTTTGAAATAAACATTTGCCTGGTCAGATGTTACTGCCTGAAACTCCAACTCCACTGAACGGTTTTGAATAGATACTTTGCGGGCCACTGATTCCAGGATAGGAATTTTCATATTCAATCCAGGCCGGGCTACACGGCGGTATTTACCGAACATGGTGATAACACCAACATATCCCTGGTTGATAGAAAAGAGTGAGCCAAAGAAAATAATCACCCCTACCGGTATCCACCAATTGGCGGCAAGCCATTTTGCGATATCCATAATTTATAATTTAGAATGTAATGTACACTATCTTGGTTAATACAATTATTTTACCATCGCCAGTGCTACTATCGTCTTCGTTGCGTCGCACACTTGTACTTTCTGTTCTCTGCTCAACAACCCACCCAGGCGGGGAAGTTTACTAACTGTTTACTTTCCTTAATCCCATCTCAAATAGAATAATGACTATTTAACCTAAGTCTCCCCTTTAGGGGGACAGGGGGCTTTTCTCTTCGCATATCATCACCAGATGCACCATTGTTTCCACCGCTTTATTCATATCCTGCACACTGATAAATTCCAGTTTAGAATGAATTGCCTGTTCACCAGCAAATAAATTAGGACAAGGCAAACCCATAAACGAAAGACGGCTGCCATCTGTACCACCCCGGATACTTTCCATTTTTAATGTAAGCCCGGCTCTTTGTATTGCTTCTTTTGCGTAGTTAACCACTTCCGGATTTGCATCCAGTATTTCTTTCATGTTGCGGTATTGCTCTGTTACTTTAAATTCAAATGAAGCAGCAGGATAAGTCCGCATCAGTTCTTCTATCTGTGTTCGTAAATAATCTTCCTTTTTAGAAAGCCCGTCTGTTTCAAAATCACGGATGATAAAATCAATGGTACATTTTTCAGCAATACCTTCCAATCGTACAGGATGAATAAATCCTCTTTTACCATCGGTTGATTCAGGAGATAACCTGTCTTTAGGCAAAGCTGCTAATATCTCACCGGCAATCTTCATGGCATTTATCATTTTGCCTTTTGCATAACCTGGATGTGCTATTACACCATGAATTGTTACCTGCACACCATCAGCACTAAAGGTTTCATCCTCTAAAGAACCTGCTTCACCACCATCTAATGTATAACCAAAATCAGCTCCGAGTTTTTTCAAATCAACTTTCACTGTTCCTTTTCCTACTTCTTCGTCAGGAGTAAACAGTATTTTTATTTCACCATACTTCAGCTTTTTATTACTCATTAAAAAATTAGCCAGATCCATTATCTCTGCCACACCTGCTTTATCATCAGAACCGAGCAACGTATTTCCTGAAGCCGTGATTATATCATTACCTATTTGTGTTTGCAGGTATGGATACTCACTCAATCGTAGTACCTGTGATTTATCATCTGGCAATATAATATCCTGCCCCTGGTAATTTTTATGCATCAGTGGTTTCACATTGGTACCACTGCAATCCGGTGCTGTATCCACATGAGCACAAAAACATATAACTGGAATTTTTTTATCCGTATTGGAAGGGATGGTTGCATAAACATATCCGTGTTTG
>JANMFO010000349.1:0-2562 GCA_031374245.1 Chitinophagaceae bacterium
TTTATTCAAGGTGAATGATGTAGTACCAATAGGTACAGTGATTGCGAAAATAAGAACCGGCGCAGCTGAAACAGTATCATCGAACCCGGTTGTATCAACTCCGGCTAAAGAAATAGTCACAACACAACCGGCAGCACAGGAAGCAGTCGTAATAGAAACAATACAACGACCTGCTGCTGTTCAAACACAATCTTTTAACGGTTCATCTAATCGCTTCTACTCCCCTCTTGTTCTGAATATTGCTGCAAGCGAAGGTGTGAGTATGACAGAACTTGAAAAAATTCCAGGTACGGGTAATGAAGGAAGAGTGACGAAGAAAGACATTTTGCAATATGTAAGCGGAAGAAAGTCGGGAGTCGGAAACAGAGATTCTGGAGTTAGTAACAGAAGTGATATGGTAGTTCCTGTTTCCAGAGTTGAGCAACAACAAACAAGCAGCAATCAACAACTCACAACATATACTGGCAATGTTGAGATAATTGAAATGGACAGGATGCGGAAACTGATTGCTGACCACATGGTGAGAAGTAAACAAACCAGTCCGCATGTAACCAGTTTTACAGAAGCTGATGTTACGAACATGGTACAATGGAGGGATAAAGTAAAGAAAGAATTTGAAAAAAGAGAAGGAACAAAAATTACTTTCACTCCGTTGTTTATTGAAGCGATTGTCCGCTGCATTAAAAAATTCCCGTTAATTAATTGTTCGTTGGATGGTAATAACATTATTATAAAGAAAGATATTAATATCGGCATGGCTACAGCTTTGCCTTCAGGAAATCTGATTGTTCCTGTTATTAAGAATGCAGATCAGTTAAATATGGTTGGTCTTGCTAAACAGGTAAACAACCTGGCCGATGCGGCCCGCAACGGTAAACTAAAAGCAGACGATACAACCGGTGGCACCTTTACTATGACGAATGTTGGAAGTTTTGGCAGTTTGATGGGTACACCAATAATCAACCAGCCACAAGTTGCCATACTTGCTGTTGGTGCTATAAAGAAAAGACCAGTTGTAATTGAAACACCTGCGGGTGACAGCATTGCTATCCGCCACATGATGTATTTAAGCATGAGCTATGACCATCGTATAGTGGATGGAAGCCTGGGAGCAACTTTCTTAACGGCTGTAGCAAAAGAGTTGGAGAACTTTAATAGTGATAGGGAATATTGACCACTTATTTCATAGTTAAAATAAAAATCCTGGACTTAGTTCAGGATTTTTATTTTGATGGCGCTCCATACTTTTCTCTTTTGAAAGAATACTTATCGCCTTTTCTTTTGATGATAAAAAGATTGTCGTATTCGTTATCTTTTAAATCTCCGGAAACAACTGCAGAGCCGCAAAGTTTATTCGAAATATCATCCACTGTATTGGAGTGCCCTACCACCAATACATTTCCCTTGTTGATTGTTTTTAATTGCTGAATAAAAACATCCATTGAATCGGGTTTAGTACTGTACAATTCAAGCGGGACATCAAGAAACAATTCCTTCAATGGTTTTGCAGTAGAAATTGTACGCAAAGTATTTGTCGAATAAATATGCCTGACATTTTTACCACTAAGCATTTGTTTTAGTACCAGGGCCCTTTCTTCTCCTTCAAGAGTCAATGGCGGATCTTTCATCGTCAGCATTGTTGCCGGGTCGATTCCAGTTGCTTTTTCTGCATGACGAACTACATAAATAGTATTACTGCAGGAAATAAAAACTGTTACTACCAGGAAAAACGTAAATAGTCGCATTATAAAGCTTTTAACAAACTAAAATTAAACTTCTCTTTCATTCTTTGCGTCTTTTTTGTAAATTAGTTCAACTAAACCCGGAAACGCTATGAAACAGTTATCTGAAACCTGGTTTGCCGAAGGCCGTATTGATTTTGAATTGAAAAAATATACCCTGCTGGCCTACCTGCAGGAAATCAACCGCTACTTCAACGAGAATAAACTCTATCCCCAACTGGCGGATATTATTTTTCATTATAACAACATCGTTGCCTTCCGGGAAAATAAAAAATACCTGCAGGAACACTTCCCTAAAAAAATGACGGGTTTGCAATTAGAAAAACTACAGTTTCTGTATGAGCAAATGCTGGAAGATGATGAACTGATGTCGGAACTGGAAGATATTATCCATTATTCTGCAGGGAAAATAAAGAGCACCATTAAAAGCGGTACGGAGATTTATGAATTTGTTGAAGATAAAATCAATATCAATCCCATCGGTATCATTCCATTGGATACCCAGGAAGGTTATTTCTTTTTAAGTACTCATGACACAAAAAATACAAAGGTGTACCATTACCGCCTTTCTATTTTTGAAAAGCATGATGAAAAATATCGAAGCATTAAAACCTCTTACCTCGATAAATGGCAGCGTAGCATTTCAAATACATACGAACATATTAAATCGGAGCTTATCCGTAAAAGAAGTTATTTACCCAACCCGGCAGTATATTCAATTGAAACCATTTTGACCTTTCCGGTAGATGAAACATTATTGCCGATAGCAAAGAGGAGTTTGGTGAAATTTTTGAGTGCAGCTTAAGCTGTTCGAAGTTCG
>JANMFO010000360.1:0-10602 GCA_031374245.1 Chitinophagaceae bacterium
ACGTGGCAATACAGATCGCCAGGATAAGAGCCGCGCAAGCCCTTGACCCCTTTACCTTTCAAGCGGAACGTCTTGCCATGCTGCGTACCGTCTGGAATGTCAATACTGGCTTTGCCTGAAACTTCTTTTAATACAACAGGAAGGTCCCATCTTTTTACTACTTTCAGACCGGGAGTATAAGGGGACGACTGATTTTTAACTTCAGTTACAAATGCACTGCAAAAAGTAATACCAATCAGTAGGATGATTGTTTTAATCAGCATATTCATTTTCTATACTAGTTTTCTGGCTGCAGACAGCCTTTAAGTGAAAAGTTAAGGTACCTTGCAAAACTGCTGTCAAATTAGTCAATTTTATTTACATGGCTAAATTCTGCCCGGCCCGATTAATGTGTTTGTAATCGTTTTAATTACTATAAAATAAAATGCTGCCCTTGCTGGTAGCAGGGCAGCATTTATTACTGCGTGTATAATTGAGTTATTATTGTTAATTACTCGTTTTTAAATTGTCTACTTTCATAACTTTTGTATTCAGGGAGGTAGTAAACATTTTGTTCATCAGCTCACTGTCATGCTTATAAACATCATCCCTGAAGTTCAACTGGCCATCTTCATCTACCCATGCGGTATAATAAATAATAAAGACAGGAATTGCTTCTTTTAATTTTACCCCTTTTTCTGTTGTCTGATTCATTGCGGATACAATTTTATCTGTATTCCAGTTGGGATCATTTCTTAAAAGCCACTCAGCCATTTTTTGTGGTTCGCTGAGGCGGATACATCCGTGACTGAAAGCCCTTTTATCCTGTCCAAACAAACTTTTGGATGGGGTATCATGAAAATACATATTGAAACTGTTAGGGAAAATGAACTTTACTTTTCCCAATGCATTGCCGGGGCCGGGTTTCTGCCGGATGTTTGACCCGATTTGTTCCATATTTTTCCTCGCCAGGTATCCCGGATTACGGGCTATTGCAGGCATAATTTCATTCTTTATAATACTGGCAGGCACATTCCAGTAAGGGCTGAAAATTATCTGGTTCAGATCTCCGTTAAACATCATAGTGTTATTTCCAACCCTGCCTACCACCACTACCATATCAAACACTTTGCTTTTACCATCATACACATGCAGTATAAACTCAGGGATGTTTACCACAATCAGGTTCCCAGCTGGTTTTTGTGGCATCCATCTCATTCTGTCCATGTTAATCAATATCTCCATCAGCCTTTTTGTGACTGGTATATTCATGTCCTTAATTAACTGGGCAGAAATAATTCCATCTTCTTTATAACCATGCCTGTGTTGGAATTTTTTTACAGCCATTTCCAGTGTGTCCGTAAAAACAGTACTTGTATCAATGCCCTGCATATCCAGGGTAAGTTGCAATCTTTTTTTAATAGCCGGGATCGAAGGTTGTGATTCACCTTTTTTTAATGAAGATTTTGTGGCAGCTATGTCAGGCCATCCGCCTGATTTTGCAATATTATAATACAATTCCAGGTTTTTCTTCAGGCTTCCATACATATCATTTACTTGCTCATAGTATTTATCATCACTGTGCTTTTTATTAAAAATTGAATCGGCCAGGTAAAGTGGGTCTGCTTTTTTTATCGGGATAAATTTTTCCTGTTCTTTTCTTTTTACATAGCCCTTTTCATAAGTGCTGTTAATGAAGCGGATGAAATTTTCAGTAAAGGCGAATTCTGTATTCAGTAATGAAGTATCTTTTTTATTGACTATTACTTTTTCCTGGTTCAGGTAGTTTTCAGCTTGTTTATAAAATGGTTTGTTTGCCAGTGTTGAATCTTTCAGGTAAGACACTGCATAGTCATATTGGTTCCAGAAAAATCGTGCCTGCTCTGTAACCCCTGCCGTGGAAAACCATGCATATTGATAATTGCGGGCATTATAGAAACTCCTGATACGCCGGGCAATTTTCTTATCCCCTAGTTGATTGTTTGAAATATATCGTTCCATTGCCAGGCTATCAAGAAACATGTCATTATAGGCATTTTCAACAGTGACACTGAAATCTCTGTCGGTTACTTTTTTTGCATTTGTACCCTCTTCAACAGGAGCATCTACATCTTCTCCCACCATTTCTTTGTCACCCGTGCTATTTGATTTTTCTTTTTTTGAATTATTGCAACTGGTAAAGAAAATGGCCAGTGCAATGATGTAAAGGGGTTTCATTCTCATAATTTAAATCTTAAAGGTTAATGGTTAAACAAAAGGCTGCATGGTGCCCCGGTATAAAAATACAACTTGTGTAAAATATCCCGTTATTGATATTTTACAGTTAACACATTCCTTTAATGAGAAGGATGTCTTTATGCAGATTTTGGGATAGAGAAAGAAAATACACTTCCGGCCCCCGGTTCGCTTTCAATATGCAGCTGGCTGCCGTTTCGGGCCAGAAATTCTTTGCATAGCATCAGGCCAAGGCCTGTACCTGATTCGCTGGCAGTGCCATTTGTGGTATAAAAATCATTGCTGCTTATTTTCATCAGTGCATCTGTGCTGATGCCGGTGCCGCTATCTTTTACATACACTTCAATAAATGAATGATGCTCATGTACACCTATTGCAATTGTACCATTTTCCGGCGTAAACTTAATAGAATTGGATATAAGGTTTCGCAACACAAGGCTCAGCATATCTTTATCTATGTATCCGAGTATACCGGGCTTGGTATTGTTAGTAATGCTGATTTGTTTGGATTTTGCCTGCAGGTGTTGCAGTTGCATTACTTCGTGTACGGATTGTTCAATATCCACTTCCTGCTTATGAACGGCATCTGCCTGCATTTGTGCCTTGGCCCATTGCAGTAAGTTATCCATCAGGCCAACGGTATAGTTCAGATCATTCAATACATCAGGGACAGACTCTTTTAATTCGGCTACAGACATATTTTTCTCATGTACATTGCGAAACAGGTTACGCAGTGCATACATAGGTGCTTTCAAATCATGTGAAATAACGCTGAACAGTTTACTTTTTAGTGTATTCAATTCTCCCAGTTCAGCTGCCTGGTTTTTAAGCAGCATACTATCTTCTTTAATTTTATTGGCTTGTTGCTGTATTTGTAAGTTTTTTTCCTGTAGTGCAGCATTTTTTAAAAGGATACGGGAATGATAACCTGCATTTTCTTTTTTGATAAGAAATAATCCGTAAAAAATAAACACCATTGCCAATCCCTGGTTAATAAGGTACAGACCATAGTTCAGGGTTTGCAATTCATACACATAGTGTTTTATTACAACGGCTAATAAAAAGTAGCTGACCATAGAAAAACAAAGCGAAAAAATAATGTAACCAATATCCCTTAAAAAGAAAACGGAGAGGATGCCATATAAAATAAAGAAAAGACTTATGCCGAGGTTCATACCATACATATACAGAATGCAGGTAACAAAAGGATAAAGGAGGAAGTAACTGAATATAGCAGCCTCATGTTTTTGCTTTTTAATAAGATATAAAACCACAACGCTTACCAATGCAGGTAAGCAAGCCACTATCCATGCGCCGGCTGGTAATTCTTCAGTATTAAAAAGGCCGATTACCGGTATAAGTATGCCGGTAATTAATTGAAAAAAATTGAGTTGGTTGAAGATGCTTAATTTCCGCTGGTCATATTCTTCCATTGCTTCGCTGAAACCAAGTGATTTAACACGGTTCAGTATGAAGATGGATTTCTCTTTCAATAAAAGAATATTCCGCTTAATTTTTGCAGTTGATAGTTTGCCCGGACTGTGGCTTATTGGTTGAGCAGTAATTTCCATTGATCTTTCATTTATATTCGGATAGCGATGGCGAAAAATAGAACTTTAATAGGGAAACTACCAAGATTAAGGGATGAGAATGGGTGAAAATCGTAAATCTACGAAGAGTACTATTTCGCAAAATCACATTTTAAGCCAGAATATTATGATGTGGTATACAATAAGGCATTTTAGTGTTGTTTGTTGTCCCATCATAGTTGCTGTTATGGTTTTTATTTTTTGGGTCGTCAATATCGGGGTTTGAGGTTTTTTTATTGCTATTATCAGGTACAGCCCTTTTAAATACAGGCAAAACTGGGACTCATAGAAAGGATGAAACGGTTGATTATTTATTATATTTAAAGAAAAGAAAATGAAACGAATTTGTATTATAGCCTCATTACTTTTCCTTGTACATACAGGAATGTCACAGGTTTCTTATTTTAAAGGTGAATGGAGAATTGCGAATACCACTGACCTGTTTACCTGTGTATGCAAAATGCAGATAGAAAAAGATAATACGGTGAAGGCTGAGTTTATATGGATTTATAAATCAATTGACAGTACGGATGAAAATATGATGGAAGCATACAAAGGGAAAAAAGGAAAAGTAGGAATTGAATTTATAGAGGGAACATACAGCCCGGTTACAGGTGATATTAGCCTGGAAGCTACTTCACTCAGAGATCCTGATTTAATAATCGGGTTGACAAAATACTCCCTGAAATTATCTGCAGATAAGCAAATGATATATGGAACAACAATAGCTCTTGAAGGAGGTGAACCGGGTTTATTTTGCGCTGTGAAAATGAACTCTTCAGGGAATAAAGAATTTATCACTTTAAAAAACCGGGTAAAACAATAGCGCCGCTCTGCATTTTCAAAGCATTGCCTATTTACAGGGAATGACAATTAAAGAGTTTTAAATTCTTCTTATCCTATTTTTTCCCTTTTTCAGCTAAACAGGCTACTAATTCTTTTTTAATGGCTTCTCCTATTATTTTTTGATTCGCAGGGTCTTGTAAAAAATCATGGCTGGCTGCATTGTCACCTATTTCAAGTAATACACGGTAAGGTGCTGTATTTACATTTTCATCAAGACTGTAAAAGCTGAGTTTCCCAGAGGCTTTACATCGGTAATCATTTCTGCCAGTAGTACTGTCAAGCAGCACACCACGGTTTTCCATTTTGGTAGCGTTGCAGATTGCTTTTACTAACCGGCCGGCTAAATCCTGGTTGTCTGATTCATATTTATCACCATAATGTATATAACCCCAAACTGCATGACGGTTGGTGCCGCCATTGTTATGCACTGCAATAAATACCTGAGGATGTTTTTTATTCGATTGCTTCAGTTCATAAGCGTAGCCGGAAATTTTACCACTGATAACAGCAGCCGTGTGAAGTACTTTGGTGTTGCTTCCGGATTCAGCATGATGATAGTGTTCTTTACCTAGGCTCCATACTTTATATTCTTTTAATACTGGTTGTGTTGCCATCGCTGCATCCACAATGCCATTGCAGGTAGCAGCTTCGCTGAAGTCTTTACCTATGTCTGTTTGGTGAGATGGTTGCCAGACTACCGTTTGTTTTGTTTCTCCTGCCGCATTGTAGCGATTGCAGGAATAATTGAGTAAAAAAATGAACAGCAGAATTAATAAAACAGGCTTCTTCATAACTGTGCTATACGTTTAATTAAATATACTAAATGTAAGGGGTCACAAGCTTTGCGCCGATGGGAACTTCTCAGTTTACTCAATACCAATACATCAATTAAAAGAAACAGTCATATATGACCAACATATGACCCCTAATTGTTAAAACCTGTTAAAGAATGCTGCCAATTCATCAAAGGGCATGGTATATGCCTTACCAAGAACCTTAATCAATATCATGAACCTGAAAAACCTCATATCCTACTGTTGCATTATCAGTTTCTTTTTTTGGAGTTGTAAAAAAGAAAACCTGGATGCCAATATTGTCATTGTTCCGGACACTTGTGTGGAATCAGCTGCAGCAAAGAATGGTGATATTATCCAGGGAACTTATATTGTTGCATATAATACCGGGTCAGTAAATGGGGCACGGGGTTTAACATCAGATGAATTGGTGGAAACAGGTAGGGCTGTACTGGAAAGAAATAAGATTCCTGTTTCGCGGTTGAAGAAATCTTTTGGAGGCGAGCCGGGAGGTTTTATTGCTGACTTATCTGCAGAAGAAGTACTAAGTCTTAAAGGAGATGTCTCCATCAGTGCAGTAGAGCCTGATAGAGTGATAGCCTTGTCTACCTGTTTTACAGTGGCTGAACCACGGTTAATAACCTGGAATATACAAAGAGTGGGATATGGAAATGGCATTGGCAAAACAGCCTGGATCATTGATTCCGGAATTGACTTTGATCATCCCGATTTAACAGTAGATGCTGCAAAAAGCCGGTCATTTATCAGTGGGATTACTTCAGCTGATGATGAGAACGGCCATGGTACACATGTGGCGGGTATCATTGGTGCGAGGAATAATTCTATTGGTGTATTAGGCGTGGCATCAGGTGCCACCCTGGTTTCATTAAGAGTACTAAATGCAGAGGGAGTTGGCAGTTTGTCTGCTATCATCCAGGCACTTGCTTATATTAATACCAATGCAAAAGCCGGTGATGTGGTGAATATGAGTTTAGAAGTAGAAGTAAACTCTCCTGTATTGGTGCAACAGGTACAGAACACAGCATCACGGGGAATTTATATTACCATTTCTGCAGGGAATAAGCATCAGCCGGCTAACCAATTATCTCCCGGTAATGCAAACGGAATAAATATATATACAGTATCGGCAACAGACAGTCTTGATAATTTTGCCAGCTTTTCCAATTATGGTAATGATGTGGTAGACTATGCAGCTCCGGGTGTTCACATTATGTCAACTTTTTCACAGGGAAGGTATGCTTACCTGAGTGGTACTTCTATGGCAGCACCTCACCTGGCAGGGCTTTTACTGCTTCGGGGCTCCGGCATTAAAACTTCAGGGTTTGCGAAAAATGATCCCGATAACGAACCTGATCCGATACCTCATTCTTAAAAATTTTCTCCTTAAAAAATAGAAACTGCTGGCTGAAACTTCATCATGAATAGTTATGCCGGGCATCTGGAAGAAAAGAAGAACTGAAAGCAGTAAGTTCTCCTGTTAGTGGAAATACGAACGAAACCTGCATTGTTTATAACGGATTGTTACCATTGTAAATTGGGGATCACTTTATTATCTTACAATCCGATCCACACTATGAAAAAACTGTTATCTGTTTTTTGTTGTCTTCTGTACATGCACAGCTTATCCAGTGCTTCACCGGGTATAAGAGCAACTTCTCAACAAGCATCCGGAGAAAAAGTGCTTGTAAAAGCATTGGCTTCTATTGTAAACAGAGAGGGAAAGAAAAAAGCACCTGCTAAAAGAATCAGTCTTTCATTATCAGAAAGTGTTTAGATCAGTATCCTTAGTTTTATACCATTGTTGTTGTTATATGGTTTTGGGTACTGGTGTAATCAACAACTGTCTATAAAAAATACCCTCCTCACGGCATATATATGAGCCGGAATAAGCGTTCCTTTATGTAAAATTCAGGAAAATGAAAAAGCTACTGTTACTCCTGGCTATTATTGCTACAATATTTTCAGCAACTGCACAGCCTGCTATTGAAAAAAACCTTAAAAAGGGAATAACCCTGCTAATGCCCCGCACTATTGATGATGAGATGCCGGGTACAAGAGGAGCTTGTGTGGCCTGGAACCCGGTACAAAAAAAGTACTATGCTTCTATGGCGGGTAATATTGGTTACCCAATGGGTGTTTTTGATGCAACAGGGAAAAGGATTTCTCCTGATACGTTGAATTGCAATGCAGACACAAGAGGGCTTTGGTATAACGTTCAGAAAAAGGAATTACAGGGTAATTCATACAACGAATATGGTTGGTTCGGGTATGCAGTTAATGTAAAAGGTACGCCTGTAAAAACAACTATCTTTTTAGAAGGCAAAAACCAGCCGGGTGATAACTCAGTAGGTGCATTTAGTCCAACCAGGCAGCAGGTTATGTTTTTGTATGGTGACGAGATATTTTTCTATTCCATTCTGGGAGAAGAGACAGGCCAATCACTTACAATAAACTGGAGCCGCACAAAAAAAGATGGTGTGTCAGAAGAAGGGGAGGAAATCTGGACTTCGGAAGATTATAACAGTACCACTGTAGTGTATACTGGCATTAAAGGCGCAGAACTTGGCTTTATCAATACCACCGATTCGCAGATAGAACTGTACAATATTGCCGATGGTTTTTTAACCAGGAAGTTAAAACTACCAGACGATGCATCCATCAATGCTACTTTTAATTTTGCTTATGCAAATGGTATGTTCTGGTTGTTCAATATGGAAGAAAGAACCTGGACGGGGTATAAATAGGAACTCACTGGTTATTTATTATTCAACTCCAACTCAGCTTTTATCTTTTTAAAAGCTTTCTTATAGCAAATATCCATTAATTTTTTTGCTAATTCACTTTGTAACGGGGTTATGATAGTGTTGGTATTTCTTCTGACAATGTCATTCGTCAGTCCCATTTCACGATTTGCTTCATTACGGCTGCGGAAACTGGCAGATTGTTCTTCCCATTTATAGGTACCGGAAAATCCTTGGGTGAGAATGGTATCATCTGTTGCCCAGTAATAGATAATAGAATTAAGAGTGGCATTGCTTTCGATAATAGTAGTTGTAATACCTACACTGGAAGTATTACTGGTATAAAGTGAATTTGGTGGAACTGAAGAGGAGTTGGTTGAACTAACCGAAGCCCCACGGCCATAATCTTCAGTAATTGTTTTCGGCTTTCCAATCGAAATGTCACAGAAATCAAGCCGAACTACAAGGTCTGGATTAATCGCCTGTTCATTAATACTTGATTCAGTATAAAAGCGAAATTTTTCTGGAAATGCAGAACTCAGGTCAGTTATTAGTTTTTCCTGTAAATAATCATTAACCAATCCCCATTCATCCCAGGTAAAATAAAAATAATCAACTGGTAATATCATTACGGTGCGGGGCTCATCGGTAAGCGAGGTGCTTTTCAGTGACAGACTATCTGTTTGCTTATGATTTGCACTGACAGTCAGTAGAAATAAAGCAATAAGGCTGAATGATAAATACCGGCGGGACATAAATAATTAGTTTACTCTACTAAATGTAAGATTTATTGAGCTTCTGAAAGAAGTATGAATGTCTTTAAATGTTAAATATGATTATAAGTCAGCTGATAGTAATGACTTAAAAGCCGGGAACACTAAACTAACCTCAACACTTGAGCGATTGGCGCACCGCAATTTTTAAATTTTAAACAAGGATAAGGGGCTATTCCATTCCTGATACTTGTCCACTATTTTGGCCGTCTTGTAATAAGTTTTAATAGCCTCTGTTTTATAATTCCCGATAACAAACACCAAGCATTACTATGGATTTATGTGTTTGTGTTATTCGGAAATAAGAAAAGACCAACAGAATTACCGAACACTGAACGGAGCGTCGCAACAGCCGATGCCATGAAAAACTACAGCTCGCAAACCACCTTTCGTAAGGCTCATTTTTCTTCCCACATTTTTACCATAGCATTGTGAATAACTGCCTGTTAGCTATATCTGCTTTTGCACTTGTTTAGCTTAAATTCGCCGCTAGACTTAACAATTACTTTAAATAGAACACCGTGAGATTAAAGAGTTTAGAAATCAAAGGCTTTAAGAGCTTTGCCGACAAAACCATAGTAAGTTTTGACGATAATATTACGGGTATTGTAGGGCCAAATGGTTGTGGTAAATCCAATATTGTGGATAGCATCCGCTGGGTAATTGGGGAACAAAAAATAAGTCACCTGCGGAGTGAAAACCTGGATAGCCTTGTGTTCAATGGCTCTAAAACCCGTAGTGCCAGCGGACTTGCTGAGGTGAGCCTGACATTTGAAAATACCAAGAACCTGTTACCAACAGAATTTGGCACCGTAACAGTAACCCGTAAATTTTATAAAAGTGGAGAAAGCGAATATCGCCTGAATGATGTGCAGTGCCGGTTGAAAGATATCCAGAATCTGTTTATGGATACGGGTATCAGCACCGATTCGTATGCCATTATTGAGTTGGGAATGGTAGATGATTTGATTAAAGACAAAGACAATAGCCGCCGCAGAATGCTGGAGCAGGCCGCCGGAATTTCCATTTATAAAACCCGGAAGAAAGAAGCCAAGTCGAAACTGGAAGCTACGGAGATGGATTTGGCCCGTATCGAGGATTTGCTTTTTGAAATCAACAACCAGTTGAAGGCACTGGAAAGCCAGGCCAAAAAAGCAGAGAAATACCATGAGATTAAAAAAGACTATCGGGAAATAAGTATTGAACTGGCCAAAGCATCGCTGGAAGGTTTCAACCTTACCTACAAAGATTTGAACGACCAGCAGGAAGCAGAGACAGATAAGAAATTTAAAATAGAAGCCGAGATAAGTACAGAAGAAGCGGCACTGGAGCAACAGAAACTGGAGTTCATCGAAAAAGAAAGACAGTTGCAGACTATGCAACATGCTTTCAATGATATGGTACAGACGGTGCGTACCAAAGAGAATGAAAAGAATTTGTCGGCACAGCGGCTGGAACATCTCCATGAAAAAGAAACCAGCCTGAAAGATTTTTTGCAGAAAGCAGAAGGCCACCTGAAAGGTATTGATGAAAGTATTGGTTTCAGCAACCAGCAAATTGCCGGGGAAGAAAATGCATTGAAGGGGTTAAGTGAACAATTAGAGCAACATCGTCATGAAGTGGA
>JANMFO010000375.1:0-1983 GCA_031374245.1 Chitinophagaceae bacterium
AAAACGAAGGTTAGCCTGAACCAGTTTATCTAATGCCCTTTGTGAATCAACAGGGTTACGGTTAAACATTTTGATACGTTGAGCCAGCGTAGTCTCCTCTTCGGGAGTAATCATCGAAATCTTTGAAATTTCCTGAAGGTATTTTTCAACTGCCTGCGAGTCTCTGTTCGTAATCTGGGTAGCAATTTTTAGCTGTCTCATATTTCTTCTATGTATTTAAATAACAACAAATAACAGACAGTACTTGTATACAGAGTGTTGCAAAGAGAAAGTTAATTGTCCTGAATAAATTACCGTCCTAAGGTATCGACAAAAGTAACACAGAATCGCCGTATCTCATAATGATTGTACGATAAAAATTACCCACACTTTCTACGCAAACGATTCCAATTACCAAATATTTACAGAATACACTGCTGATAAGGCTTTACAAGAATTTGTCTTCTTAAATAACGCTTTAAAAGACTGTTTTGTTCTGGCCCTAAAGCCGGTTATGTGGATTTCTTCTGCTTTGCTTTTCTAGATAACAGAACCCAGATAATAACGCCGGAAAGGAAAAGTAAGGTAGAAATTACTTCGGCCTGGGTCGGTTTAAAACCAAAGAGGTCAATAGTGGTATTAACCCTTATTTTTTCGATGAAAAACCGCTCTAACCCATTTAAAATGAGGTATAAAGCGAATAATGTACCGGGTATTTTGAATTTTTTCCTGACAGACCAGATAAAAAGAAATAGGATAAAACAGGTAACTATTTCATAAAAAGGTGTGGGATAAACGCCAACTGGCAACTCATTACAATATTTAATATCTGTACAACCTGCAATTTTAACCCCCACTTCGTTCACATTATGCGGATAGTTATAAGACCACATCCAGTCAGGCAACCAGCTAAAAGGGTTAGGGTTGGTGTTTTCAATACCCCAATCCCCATCCCCAGATACCTGGCAGCCAATTCGGCCTAAAGAATAGGCCAGCATCATGGTGGGTGCCATAGCATCATTCAAATGCCAGAATCCAATTTTGTGCTTCTTAGCATACCACCAGATGGCAATAGCGGCACAAATCAAACCGCCATAAAAAGTAAGCCCCTGGGCAGAAAAAATATAGTCTGAGGGGTGTTTTAGAAAGTCACCCCAATTCTCAAAAATATCGAAAAGCTTTGCTCCTAATAAGCCAAACACCAACGCCATAATGGTAATCTCTCCCACCCTGTCATGCGGCCAGATACGAACGGTTCTTTTCTCAGGCTTGGCAAGCTTCTGTTTGTTCTTTTCCCACCATTTTAACCCGGCAAACAATAACCCTAAACCGATACCTGCCGGCCAGCTACCTAATGATGAGAATATAAAAGCCTGAGGATCCTGTGTAGCAGAACTGTCCATTATAAATAATGCTACTATTTTGAAGCCCAAAAGAAAACCTAACAAGAAATTAAGCCCCAAATCAAGCAGCGTAGCAGGCTGACCAACCATTACCTGCATTTCAGTTGGCTGAAATAATCCCTGCTTGCTTTTGCGTCGCAACTCATTTGCTAAAACCATAGCACAAATGATAAAGGCAATAGCGACAAAAAAACCGAATGAATTAACGAAACGGAGAAACTTCCATTCTACACCAAAAAGGTCTTTAAATGCGTAATAAAGATTGGGATACATGAAGGGAGCTTATTGATTGGCAGCGAATATACTAAAGGTTACGAGTTTCGGGTTATGAGTTTCGGGTTTTTACACAAAAGTAAAAAGGTTCGAACTGAAGTGTTCGAAGCTTATAAATACTAGTCGTAGCTATATTTTCAATTACAATGTTGATCAAATGCACCTATAAGGTTTTGAGCAATGACCTGTGCCGGTCTTCCCTCTATCTGGTGCCTTTCAATAAAATGAACCAGTTGGCCATTTTTGAATAGAGCAATAGCTGGAGATGATGGTGGATAAGGAGCCAGGTGCTGACGTAATGTTTTTATAGCCTCAATATCAAAACCTG
>JANMFO010000413.1:0-10982 GCA_031374245.1 Chitinophagaceae bacterium
ATATATATTGCCGTTCTGTTATCAATTGCCCAGCTGGTAGGACCAAACTGTTTAAATTTTTTTGTAACTCCTTCTAAAATTTTCATCTGAAATATTTTATTCGTCAATTAGTTTATGTTTAGCCAGCTACAGTACTACTATCATCGTCCTTTGCGTCGCACTCTTCATCGTTCTGTTCGCTATTCAACTTTTATTCCGCCCTTTCAGGGCTTCTACTACATTGTATTCTTTTTTATCTCCGGGTTTCACCCGGAGCTACCGCATTTTGTCCAGCCGGGACAATAACATCTTAATTCTTTAATGCCTTATACTATACTGTATTGTAATTCTAACCTAAGTCTCCCCTTAGGGGACAGGGGGACCTATTTCACTGTCTTCACCGACTGTCCGTCATACACTGTTTGATAGCCTTCAGTAATTATCAACTCTCCTCCGGATAATCCACTTTTAATTTCTATAAACCCATTGTACGCTTCACCCACATTCACTACTTTTTTCCGGGCTACCATTTTATCTCCGGCTTTTTCCATTACATATACATACTTATTCTTTTCATCGCTTTGCACCACATTTATCGGAACAGCCACTGCACCTTTTGCTTCATAATCCAATATTCTCATGGTAGCTGTTTGATTAGGCTTCAGCAACGGATCACTTGGTAGTTTTGCTTCGGTAGTAAACGATCTTGTTTTTGCATCAATAGAAGCACCTACCGTTGTAATAACAGATTGATAAGCCGGCTTGCCGGTTTCCGCAATCAACACCAGTACTTTATCTCCTTTTTTTACTCTTGCTACATAATTTTCAGGAACTGCTGTTACTATTTTCAGGCTGCTGCTATTTACTATGCGTATACCCATACCCGGTTGTGCCGCAGTTTGAGGGGAGAAAAATTCACCAGGTGTAACATTCATTTCATCAATCACACCACTTATTTGCGCATATACATTTGACATGTTCGCCTGCTCCTGTGCCATAGCTACAGAAGCTTGCGCAGCTCTTAACTGTGCCGCCAGTGCATCTACATCAGCTTTTGCATTTATCACTTGTATTTCAGCTCCAATATTTTGCTTCCATAAATTCTGATATCGTTCATATACTGTTTGCGCCTGCGCCAATCTTGCTTTTAGTTGCCCCGTTTGCTGTTGTGCAGCTATTACTCCCTGTCTTGCCATAGCATCGTCCAGTTTCAAAATCAGTTGTCCTTTGCTTACACGGTTTCCTAGTTTTACAAAAACCGCTTTTACTTGTCCGCCTTGTCCGGAAGGCGCTACATAAGCAATGCCATCTGCATCAATTTTCCCTTGCAGATCGATGTAATGAGAAAAGTCCTGCACTCTTAAAGTATCAATAGATACCAGCTTTTGAACCTGCGCTGCTGCAGTCGGATCGGCTTTTACAAGCTGGTCTTCCAGCTTGCGGATATCATCATCCAGTGCATTTTTTTCTTTTTTCAATTTTTCCAGTTTCGCTTTCAAATCACCGGTATCGCCTTTTTTATCTTTTGCGCCTGCGCCACAGGCCACCAGTGAAACAGCGATAATTGCTGCAAAAGAAATTTTCAAAATGTTATTCATATACTTCGGTTTATTAGTCATTGTTGGTTTTTATTTAATATTATAGTTTGCCGGTTGCTTTCATAAAATCTACTCTGGCAATGATGGCATCATACAATGCTGTGATGTAATTAGTTTGTGCTGTTTTCATATCAGTCTGTGCAGCATTAATTTCTGTTTGCGAACCCAGGCCCACTTCATACTTCTTTTTGGTTTGCTGGTATACATTTTCTGCCAGTTGCATATTTTTTTTCTGAAAATCCATTGTAGCTATGGCAGATTGAAAGTTGTTTTTTGCCATGGCTACTTCACCATCAATTGTAAGTTTCAATGCCTCTAATTGATTGTCTATTTTTCGCACTTCAATTTTTGCCTGTTCAATTTTTGACTTGGTATAAAAACCATTGAAGATGGGAATAGATACATTCAGATTTACATTGGAAATAGTAAACCAGTCACCTTTACCAAAAAAATTCCACTTATTACGTTGGGCACTTTTAGCATACTGGCCTGTAAGTGCCACTGTAGGTATCTGGCTCAGCTTGTAACGGCGTACATTATATTCATTTAATTGTTTGCCAATCTGTGCATATTGAAATTCCTTCCTGTCTTCATAAGTGTAAGTGCTTGCTTCCAGTATACCCTCTTTAATTTCATTGTCCGTAATCTTATCCGTTAATACCAGTTCTTCAGCAACAGGCATGCCTATCAGCATTTTTAACCCGTAATAACCATTGCTGATAGTGTTGAGTATTTTTCTTTTCTCCGTTTGCAGGTTGGTCAGCAACACACTTACTTTGTCTACATCTAATTTTTCCCTGAAACCATTCTCATAAATAATACGGGTATCTCTCAGATTTTTTTCTACAAATGCAATGTTGGTATCCAGCAGTTCTACCTGCGTTTTGCTAACAACCAGCTGGTAATAAATTTTATAAATATTCGCTTTAATAGCTTCTTCTGTTATCTCTGCATTTTTTTGTGCAAACTGCATTGTTGCTTTTCTCGCCATTAAACCGACAAACACCTGTCCATCAAAAAGGATTTGACTAAGGCTGATACCAGCTGAGGCATTATATCTTGTACCAAACTGTGCTGCGATAAACCCAAAGTCAGCAGGCATTTGAATGGAGTTTCCGTTGCCATCTTTTACACCTTCATCTATCAGCACCTGGTAGGTAGCCGGAGAAATAAAGTTGGGCAATACCTGTGTTGCCACATTTGGATTATAGGTAGTACCAATACTTGCATTAATGCCGGGATATGCCCTTGCTGTTACTTCCCGGTTTACCTGCTCTTGCATCTTAACGCCAAGCAAAGCATTTTTTACATTCACATTATTCTTCATTGCATAGTCAACTGCCTGCTGAATCGAAAATTCATGCCGGGTAATTTTTGCAGTATCATTTTGTGCAATAGCAACTACGGGAAACAATAGTAATCCCAAAAGCCATTTCTTATTTCTTACTCTCTTCATATGAAATATGTTTTTGTCTTTGTTCATTGTATTTCTGAATCAGTTTATGTCCTTTGATGGTAGCTAAGCCGTAAGTAAAATTTTCAATCATTATTTCTGATGTTTTGGCCAGGTTGTATTTGCCCGGTGGAAAAACAGCTACATTAAAGGGAATCAACATTGACTCTATCCTGTATTTTGACAGAACATCAATATTTAAATCGGCCCGGTAGAGTTCATCTTTTATACCCCATTCAATGTTATTGCGGATTATTTGCAAAAGGAATTTGTCTTTGTAATCCTTAAACCGTTGAAAAGCTTTAAAGTGAAACTTTTCTAAATCGTAGAGCAACATAGGATTCATATTCCTGAACTCCTCCATAATGTGCTCCATTGTAAGGAAGATTTCATGAATGGCGTCTTGGGCTTCATTCCGGCATTTCATGCAATCACCTTCTACTTCATTTATATGTCCGTCCACAACGGCCTCCACCAGTTCGTCCTTATCGGCAAAGTATTGATAAAGCGTTTTTTTGCTCATCCCAAGATGATTGGCAATATCATCCATTGATACTGAACGGATTCCGAACTGCATAAACAACTCTTCGGCTTTAATTGATATTCTTTCTTTTGGCTCCATAATTTCAAATTCCGGGCACAAAACTATGGAAACTTTTTTCGTAACCAAAGTTTCCGCCCTTCTTTTTTTACCGTTCACCGATTTTTCTGTGCCTGGCCGCTTAAAATGGCCAGATGCGTTTTTACTTTACCTTAGTCTTTAAATCGGGTTCATGAGCAAGGCACTAAAGACGCAGCGAAAGAGTACTTTAAAGCAGATTCTCCGCTTTTTTGTACAGGGATTAATAATACTGGCGCCTATCGGCATTACCGGCTATGTGCTTTACTGGCTGTTTGACAAGGTAGATAGCATACTTCGGCCTTATGTTAACATGCCCGGGCTTGGTTTTGCTATTATTATACTCTTTGTCATCATGGTAGGCTGGGTTAGTTCCAGTTTCTTAATGGGAAGCTTTCTGAACTTCTTTGACCAATGGATGGAGCGGACACCCGGCATTAAGTTTATCTATACCTCTACCAAAGATTTCTTCGAAGCCTTTGCAGGGGATAAACGCAAATTCAATAAATCAGTACTGGCCAGTGTTTTTTCGGAAGATGTATGGATAGTTGGTTTTTTAACCGATGAGGAAATGCAGAAATTCGACATGGGAGCCAATATGGTGGCCGTGTATGTGCCACAGGCTTACAACTTTGCCGGTCAGCTCTACATTTTACCAAGAGAGAAAGTGAGAAAAATAGAAAAATTAACAGCTGGTGAAGCCATGAAATATGCAGTGACAGGTGGCGTGGTAGACTTAGATAATGAAACAAAAGATGAACCTGCAGCACAGCTGAAACAATCCTGAGACAAAAGTATTTTTGCTAATTAATACTATTGATGATAAAAAGAGTTTTCATCATTTCATTTTTATTACTGCTTGCACAGCAATGTTTTTGCTGGGGTTTTTATGCCCATAAAAAAATCAACTACTACGCAGTATTTTTATTGCCGCCGGAAATGATGATATTATTCAAACCGCAGATTGATTTTTTAGCTGAACATGCAGTAGATCCCGATAAAAGAAGATACGCTGTTCCTGAAGAAGGCCCGAGACACTACATAGACATTGATCGTTATGGTACCTATCCTTATGACTCACTACCCAGAAGATGGAATGATGCCGTTGCAAAATATTCAGAAGACACTTTGAATGCTCATGGCATTGTGCCCTGGTGGCTGCAAACGATGCTTTTTCGATTGACGGATGCTTTTAAAGAAAAGAACCAGGCAAAGATTTTAAAATATGCTGCAGAGATTGGTCATTATATCGCCGACTCTCATGTACCACTTCATGCCAGTAGTAATCATAACGGACAATACACTGACCAAAAAGGTATTCATGGCTTTTGGGAAAGCCGTATTCCGGAATTGCTGGCAGAAAATCAATGGGATTTTTTTATCGGCAAAGCAGAATACATAAAAAATCCACCTGACTTTATCTGGAAACGAGTGTTGGAAAGTGCAGCAGCATCGGATACTGTTTTAAAATTTGAAAAAGAATTGACGAAGAGCTTTCCTTCCGACCAAAAATATTCCTTTGAAGACCGCAATGGTGTAACCATTCGGCAATACTCTACTGCCTTTTCCAAAGCGTATGATACAAAAATGGCAGGTATGGTAGAAAGAAGAATGCGGCAATCCATCTATGCTGTTGCATCTTTTTGGTACACTGCCTGGGTAAATGCCGGTCAACCTGACCTTACAAAATTAAGTAATAAAGCATTTTCTGCTGAAGATTTAAAAGAATTTGAAAGCCTGAATGCCTCCTGGAAGAATGCCCCCATCAAAGGGCGGGAACATGAATAATGCCCTTTAAAGGCACTTAATTTTCCTACATTTGCAATCCAATAAATACCCACTATTCACATTGGCAGCAGCAATACATAATTTCAACGCAGGTCCCTCTGTTTTACCAAAGGAAGTCTTTGAAGAAGCCAGCAAAGCCATTATTAATTTCAATAACTCCGGTTTATCGTTATTAGAAATCGGTCATCGTACTCCTTTATTTGAGGCAGTGATGGATGAAGCAAGGGCATTAGTTAAAGAACTGATGAATTTAGATAGTGACCATGAAGTACTTTTTCTGCATGGCGGTGCTACCACACAATTCATGCAGGTACCTATGAATTTGCTGAACGAAAATGACATTGCGGCTTACACTGAAACAGGTACCTGGGCCAACAAAGCAATTAAGGAAGCAAAGTTGTTTGGTCATGTGGAAATAGCAGGGTCAACAAAGGAGAATAATTATACTTCTATTCCAAAGAACCTTAACGTTACTCCTACTGCAGCCTATCTCCATATTACCACTAATGAAACTATTGCCGGTACACAGTGGCAGACATTACCCTATGATTGTGGTGTGCCATTAGTTGCAGATATGAGTAGTGATATACTCAGCCGCCAACTTGACTTTAATAAATTTGACCTGATTTATGCAGGTGCACAAAAAAACATGGGTGCGGCCGGTGTAAATCTTGTGGTGGTAAACAAGAACATTCTTGGAAAAGTAAACAGAAAAATTCCTACTGTACTTGATTATAGCAACCATATAAAAGAAGGCAGTATGTTGAATACGCCACCGGTGTTTGCGGTTTATGTGGCTATGCTTACGCTTCGCTGGTTAAAAAAAATAGGTGGCGTGCCAGCCATAGAAAAACTGAATGATGAGAAAGCAAACCTGTTTTACAATACATTAGATTCATTACCCATCTTCAAAGGTCCGATTGCCAAAGAAGATCGTAGTAAAATGAATGCTGTATTTATAATGGTTAACGCAGAACTGGAAAAAGAATTCCTGGAACTATGTAACAAAGAAAACATGATAGGCGTAAAAGGCCACCGTAGTGTGGGCGGCTTCCGTGTATCTATGTACAATGCTATGCAACTGGAAAGTGTAAAAGCAATAACTGATTTGATGAAAGATTTCGCAAATAAAAAAGGATAATTAAATGGCTATCATCTCCCCGTTCAAAGCATTAAGACCAAAACCTGAATTAGCCCCACAAGTAGCATCAAGACCTTATGATGTATTAAATAGTGAAGAAGCAAGAGAAGAAGCTAAGGGCAATGCCAACTCATTTCTTCATGTTACCAAATCAGAAATAGATTTACCGGTTGATATTGATACGCATAGCAAGTCAGTGTATGAAAAGGCAAAAGAAAATTTGCAACAGCTTATCAGCAATGGTGTGCTGGTAAAAGAAACTAAACCCTGCTATTATATCTATCAGTTAATAATGAATGGCCGCAGCCAGACAGGTCTTGTTTGTGTTTCGTCTGTTCAGGATTATTTTGATGATATAATAAAAAAACATGAATTCACCAGACCGGAAAAAGAAAAGGACCGGATTGACCACATGCAGACCATCGAAGCACAAACCGGTAATGTATTTTTGGCTTACCGGGATGTGGCAGCAGTTAATACCATCATCAATGAATGGAAAGCTTCGAACAAACCAGCTTATGATTTTAGTGCCGATGATGGCATACAACACAGTATATGGATTATTGATAATGACAGGACTATTACTACTATTACTCAACTCTTCAGAACTGATGTTCCTTTTACCTATATAGCCGATGGGCATCACCGTGCAGCATCTGCTGCCAAAGTAAGTAAAGGGTTACCGCTAAGTGTTGAAGCAAAATTTTTTCTTACTACAATTTTTCCAGCCAGTGAACTTGCTATACTTGATTACAACCGGCTGGTAAAAGACCTTGATGGGTTTAGTACAGAAAAATTTATCGGTCGTTTGCAGGATGATTTCTTTATTACATTAAGCGCTGAGCCGGTAAAGCCTGCACAGCTTCATGAATTTGGAATGTATATTGATAAGCAGTGGTATATCTTTAGTTCCCGCAAAGGTACATTTACAGATGACCCGATTGGGATATTGGATGTAACCATTCTTTCTGATAATGTGCTGGACAAATTACTGGATATTAAAGACCAGCGTACCGATAAAAGAATTGATTTTGTGGGCGGTATCCGTGGTTTGAAGGAATTGGAAAAAAGAGTGGATTCCGGAGAAATGAAAGTGGCCTTCAGTTTATACCCCGTTACCCTTGAACAGTTATTCAATATTGCAGACAGTGGCAATGTAATGCCCCCAAAAAGTACCTGGTTTGAGCCAAAGCTGAGAGACGGTCTGCTTACACACCTTATTTAACATCTTTCTCTGGCCGGATATTTGTTATTTTGCAATGAGGACGTTTTACCAACGTCTTTGTTTTTTAATTTATAGTATGAAAATATTTTTCTCCTTTGTAATTACCTTGTCTTTTGCTGTGGCGGCATTAGCCCAGCCGGAAGATCCTAAAACTCTGCATGAAACGGCTAAGAACTTTATGCGTTCCGGTGATTTTGACAATGCTATTATTGTTTTAGGCCGTGCCTTGCAACAAGACCCTAAAAACCTGGAGTTGAACAAGGACATGGTGATGAGTTACCTGTTCAAAAGAGATTATATAAAAGCATTGGAAGGTGTAAAAAAACTGATTGACCGTGACGATGCTGATGTGCAGACTTTTCAGATTGCCGGCAATGTATACAAGTCGTTGGAAGAGGTAAAAGAATGTGATAAGCTATACAAGAAAGCGTTGAAAAAATTTCCAAAAAGCGGCCCATTGTATAGTGAATATGGAGAATTACTTTGGGGTGTAAAAGATTTTTCGGCTATTCAGCAATGGGAAACAGGAATAAAAGTTGACCCTGGATACAGTGGCAATTATTACAACGCTGCCTTATTTTATTTTTATGCCAAGGATAAAGTGTGGAGCCTTCTCTATGGTGAAATATTTGTAAACATGGAAAGCCTTGGAGAAAGGGGTGCTGCTATGAAACAATTATTGTTGCAAGGCTATAAAGAAAAATTATTTGCTGATGCTGACCTGATGAAAGGAGAAGAAAACAATAAAAGTGAGTTTGCAAAAATATTTTTAGGTGGAATGGGCAAGCAGGCCGCATTAGCCAATAAAGGGATTACTACAGAAACCCTTACGATGATCCGTACCCGGTTCATCCTTGACTGGTATGCCAATAATACTGTTAAATATCCTTTCCGCTTATTTGATTATCACCGCCAGTTATTATCAGAAGGTATGTTTGATGCATACAATCAGTGGCTTTTTGCACCATCTGAAAACTTAGCTGCTTACGAAAACTGGACAAAAACTCATAGCGAAGAATACAATGGCTTTAATACTTTTCAACGAAGCAGAATTTTTAAAATGCCCCCCGGTCAATATTACCAGTTAAATTAATTGGATATAAGCTTTGAAACCGCCTTTGCTAAATTAGCAAGGGCGGTTTTTTTATGTATTGGTTTTTGCCTAAATTGTTGAACATTGCCTGTTAAGCCACTGATTACATAACTTCAATTACGATTGTACCATGACAGAGCCCAAAAGATTATTTGACTGCCTGCAATACCACCTTGAAAGAAAGCCGCTGAGCGATATGCTGGCCGGAAAAGAAGCGGGGCAATGGAAAAAATACAGTACAGCAGAAGTAAAAGAAACGGTAGATAAACTTAGTGCCGGTTTATTAAGTCTTGGCATTGGTTGCGGTGATATGACGGCTGAAGGCAGGGATAAAGTAGCAATACTTTGTAAGAACAGACCTGAATGGATAATGCTTGATCTGGCTGTTCAGCAGATTGGCGCTATACTGGTTCCTATTTACCCAACAATTAATGTAAACGAGCTGGAGTTTGTGCTTAATGATGCACAGGTTAAAACGGTGTTTGTTAATGATGAAGACTTATTTCTAAAAGTATTGAGTCTGAAAGAAAGGGTTTACTCGTTAAAAGATATTTATACGTTTGAACATGTGGCCAATGCAAAACATTGGAAAGAGGTAACGGCATTAAGCACATCAGAGTTGATAGCACAGGTTAAATCTATTGCGGATAAAATTAAGTATGAAGATCTTGCTACTATTATTTATACATCTGGAACTACAGGTACACCGAAAGGTGTGATGCTATCGCACCGCAATATTCTTTCGAATGTAATGGCCAGTATTCCCTGTTTCCCCCCTGGCGAAAGCCTTCGTTCATTGAGTTTTTTACCGCTCAATCATATTTTTGAAAGAATGGTTTCTTATCTCTATTTATTCAGAGGTACTTCTATTTACTATGCAGAAAGTTTAGATACTATTGCGGATAACCTGAAAGAAGTAAAACCAAATTTATTTACTACCGTTCCCCGTTTACTTGAAAAAGTGTATGATCGAATCATGCAAAAAGGAAATGAACTAACCGGAACAAAGAAGAAACTTTTTTTTTGGGCACATAGTCTCGCCGAAAAATTTGAGATTAATAAAAAACAGGGGAGCTGGTATAATTTGCAATTAGGGATTGCCAACAAACTTATTTTCAGTAAATGGAGAGAAGGGCTTGGTGGTAATATTGTTTGTATTGTGACCGGTGGTGCAGCTTGCCAGGTTCGTCTTATCCGCATTTTTACTGCTGCCAAAATTCCAATTATGGAAGGCTACGGACTTACTGAAACATCTCCTGTAATTTCAGTAAACCGGTATGAAGTAAGTGGCAGAGCTTTCGGAACAGTTGGCCCATTAATAAAAGATGTACAGGTAAAAATTGCTGAAGATGGTGAAATTCTTTGCAAAGGTCCGAACGTAATGATAGGTTATTACAAACGTCCTGATTTGACAGCACAGGATATAGTAGATGGCTGGTACCACACCGGTGACATTGGTATGTTTACTGAAAAAAATTTTTTAAAAATAACTGACCGTAAAAAAGAACTCTTTAAAACCAGTGGTGGTAAGTATGTGGCGCCATTAGCTATTGAAAATAAACTGAAAGAATCTCCATTTATAGAACAAGTAATGCTGATTGGTGCTGATAAAAAATTTGTAAGTGCACTTATTGTTCCTTCCTTTCCAAATCTGAAAGACTGGTGTCGCAAAAATGGTGTTACGGAAAGTAGTAACGAGGAGCTGCTCCGCAATCCGAAAGTTATTGACATGTTTAAAGAATTGGTAGAAAGTTTCAATAAATTCTTCAACCATGTGGAGCAGATAAAAAAGTTTGAATTATTGGCCAATGAATGGAGTGTGGATACAGGTGAAATGACACCTAAACTTTCCCTGAAACGTAAAGTAGTAATGGAGAAATACAGGGATGCTATTGAAAGAATTTATACCTGAAAATTATTACTGATTGAAGTTAAATAATAAAATAAGGGGAAGTTTACAGGTACTTTTACTTCTTACCGGCCGGTTGAATCTTTTTTCCAGCCTCCTTTTCCATTCTGACGCTGCATCATTTTTTGTACCATCTCATCATATTTTTTCTGCTGGTCGCCAGCATATAAAGCCCTT
>JANMFO010000020.1:0-4251 GCA_031374245.1 Chitinophagaceae bacterium
TGAAGGCAAAAGCAAATTTCAGCAATTGCTTGACCTCTTCATGCAGCTACTTACCTACACCAGTGGTGACGTAAGCGAAGCCATGCAATGGATGAATGAATTAGACAAACAGTATAAACTGACCGATGATGAATATGGTATGGGTGATTTTATAGATGAAATGAAAGAGAAAGGTTACCTGACAGACAACAATGAAAAGGGAGAAATAAAAATTACTCCAAAGACCGAACAAGGCATCAGAAGAAGCAGCCTGGAAGAAATTTTTGGGAAACTGAAGAAAACAAAACAAGGCGACCACCACAGTTTCAAACCTGGACAAGGTGATGAATTAAATCCTGATACCCGGCAATTTCAATTTGGTGATATGCTGGAGCAGATTGATTTTACTGAATCAATCCGCAATGCACAAATCAATCATGGGATAGATAGTTTCCGGATGCAGGAAGATGATTTAAGTATCAGGGAAACAGATTTTAAAGCACAAACATCTACCGTGCTGATGATTGATATTTCTCACTCTATGATTTTATATGGTGAGGACAGAATTACTCCCGCCAAAAAAGTGGCAATGGCTTTAAGTGAATTGATAAAAACAAGATACCCGAAAGACACCTTGGATATTGTAGTATTTGGTAACGATGCATGGCCTATTGAAGTAAAAGACCTTCCCTATCTGCAGGTTGGCCCTTATCATACCAATACTGTTGCCGGTTTAGAACTGGCAATGGATATTTTGCGCAGAAGAAAAAATCCGAACAAGCAAATATTTATGATTACCGATGGCAAACCCACTTGTTTGAAAATTGGTAAACGATATTATAAAAATAGTTTTGGCCTCGATAGGAAAGTAGTAAACCGTTGCATCAACCTGGCAGCACAGTGTAAGAAACTGAAAATACCCATCACTACTTTTATGATTGCGACCGACCCTTATCTGCAAAAATTTGTACAGGAGTTTACGGAGACGAATAATGGGAAAGCATTCTTTGCATCACTTGACAAGTTAGGGGCTTTTATATTTAAGGATTTTGAATCAGGAAAAAGAAAAACAGTATATTAATAACAGAACGCAGATTATTATGATATTTAAGATTTCAGCAGTACTCTTAATTAATCATCACAATCATAATAATCAGCGTTCCCTTTTATTATGATTATGAACATCAAGAAAATAAAAACACTAGGCGAACTCAAAGCAAGCGGTTATAAGCCAAGAAGTATTAAAGAAGAAATACGGCAGAATCTAATAGCAAAACTGAAGAAAGGTGAACCAACTTTCTCCGGCATTGTAGGTTATGAAGACACCGTGATACCCGATGTGGAAAGAGCATTGTTAAGTAAACACAACATTTTGTTTTTGGGATTGAGGGGTCAAGCAAAAACAAGAATGGCCAGACAGATGACAGAACTGCTGGATGAATATATTCCTTCAGTAGCTGGCAGCGATATTAATGATGACCCGATTAATCCGGTTACAAAATTTGCAGATGAAGAAATTGCAACGCATGGTGATGAAACACCAATACACTGGATACACCGCAGCGAACGCTATGGTGAAAAATTAGCGACACCTGATGTAAGTGTGGCTGATTTGATTGGCGATATTGACCCCATCAAAGCAGCAAATTTAAAATTAAGTTTTGCTGATGAAAGAGTATTGCATTACGGTATCATTCCCAGAAGTAACCGTGGCATATTCGTCATTAATGAATTGCCCGATTTACAGGCAAGAATACAAGTTGCATTATTTAATATTCTGGAAGAAGGGGATGTGCAGATTCGTGGATTCAAATTGCGTTTGCCATTAGATATTATGTTTGTGTTTACCGCTAACCCGGAAGATTATACCAATCGTGGTTCAATAGTTACTCCATTAAAAGATAGAATTGAAAGCCAGATACTGACACACTATCCAAAGTCATTGGAGAATGCATTGGAAATAACCGAACAGGAAGCAGAAATAAGTGAAGAGCAAAAAGCAAGGGTAAAAGTAAGCGACCTGATAAAAAGGTTGATTGAACAAATAGCTTTTGAAGCAAGGGCCAGTGAGTTTGTAGATAAGAAAAGTGGGGTGAGTGCAAGGTTGACGATTTCTGCTTTTGAAAATGCGGTGAGTTCTGCCGAACGCAGAGCTATTATCAATAATGAAAAACAAACACAAGTCTGGATGAATGACCTTGTTGGAATTATTCCTTCTATCACCGGTAAAGTGGAATTGGTATATGAAGGTGAACAAGAAGGCCCGTACCAGGTGGCGATGAATTTAGTAGATAAGGCTATCCGTACACAATTCGTTCAATATTTTCCGAATCCTGACCAGTTAAAGAAAAGAAGAAATACTGGTAAAACTTCTCAGCAAGAAAAAGAAGATGACAATCCTTATCGTCCCATTACCCAATGGTTTGATAAAGGCAATAACCTGAATATGTCTTTTAATACTTCTGATAAAGACAAAATAGTATTGTTATACAAAGTGGATGGGCTGCATCAGTTAGTAAAAAAATATTTTCCCCAGTTGAATGAAGAGCAATCGGCCTTAATGATGGAGTTTGTATTACATGGCCTTTCTTCCTATTCACTTATCAGCAAGAAGATATTTGAAAACAAAGTAGAGTTTAAAGACCTGATGGGCAGTATGATGAATTTTACAGAAAAGGATTTTGAATTTGATGAAGAGGCATAGATAGTTAACTGGTCAATTAGTTAATTGGGGGTTGGTATTCAAACAATATTCACTTCTCTTTCCAACGTAATTCCAAATTTCTCCTTTACACTTTGTAAAATTTCTTCGCTGAGGTTATAGATTTCATTGCCGCTGGCATTGCCATAGTTTACGAGTACTAATGCCTGATAGGCATGGCATCCTGCATCACCTTTTCGATAACCTTTCCAGCCGCATTGTTCAATCAACCAGCCGGCAGCAAGCTTAACGGCACCATCCACACTTTCATGACCAACTATGTTTTCAAATTTTGACTTAAGCAATAAGAATTGTTCTTTTGAAACAGAAGGGTTCTTAAAGAAACTTCCCGCATTGCCAATCTCTGCCGGAATAGGTAATTTAGAAGACCGGATATGAATTACAGCATCTGAAATTACTTTTATGTTTAACTCTCTTACTCCCATTCGTTGCAGTTCCTGTTCGATAGCTCCGTAATTGGTATGAAAAATTGGTTTCTTGTGAAGTCGGAAAGTAACATTCAATATCACAAACTGATTTTTATATTTTCTTTTGAATACACTTTCCCTGTAGCCAAATTCACAATCACTCCGGGTGAATGTCACCAGCTTCTTCTCTTTTACATGATAAGCTTCTAAATCCCAAAACACATCATCAATCTCCACACCATAGGCTCCAATGTTCTGCATAGGTGTTGCCCCAACATTACCGGGTATCAATGAAAGATTCTCTATCCCTGCCCAGTTTCTTTCAATGCAATGCAATACAAACCGGTGCCAGTTCTCCCCTGCCCCTGCTTTTACATATACGTATTCGCTGTCCTCATGCAGTTCGGTAATGCCGGTGATTTCGTTTTTAAAAACAAGACCTTCAAAATCTTTTGTGAGTAAAATATTGCTGCCTCCGCCGAGTATAAGAGTCGGGAGTTTCGAGTCATTAGTCAGGAGGTCCGATAATTCATCAGTGTTTTTAAAAGTGGCAAAATACTTTGCCCTTGCTTCGATGCCAAAACTGTTATACGGCTTTAATGAAATATTTTCCTGAATTTGCATACTACAAACATCCTGAATTTTTATGACAGCAACAATCATTGGTGCAACCGGACTTATCGGTAGCTATTTACTGGAAAAATTATTACAGGATAATTATTATGATACCGTAAGGATTCTGATACGCCGTCCTCTTGAACTTACTCACACCAAACTGGAAAAGAAACTGGTGGACTTTAGCGATGCGGAAAGTTTTCGTTTAGCTCTGGAAGGCAGCGATGTAGTTTTTTGTGCTATCGGCACTACCCAGAAAAAAGTAAAAGGTGACAAAGAAGCTTATCGAAAAGTGGATTATGATATAACTGTAAATGCAGCTAAATTCTGTAAGCTGAACGGCTGCGAAACATTTGTATTTGTTTCTTCTGTCGGCGCCAACAGCAAAAGCAATAACTTTTACCTGAAACTGAAAGGCGAAGTGGAAGATGCGGTAAAAGCTGTAGGGTTAAAATCGGTACATATTATGCGGCCATCAGTTTTGCTGGGTGATAGAAAAGAATTCCGGCTGGGAGAAAAAATTTCGAA